>CAYOJD010000048.1:11918-21945 GCA_964404205.1 uncultured Prolixibacteraceae bacterium | reverse complement strand
GTAAATAGCTTCATAACATAATTGATTATAATTACAGCTTGCTTATGCAAACCGATTTTTTTATTCGTCCAGTTTTAATAGTGTGATTTCATTTCATTCTTCATTCGCTTTTGCTTTTAGTTAGTGTAAATTTTACAATTAGGAGACGAAATTATTACTCTTTTAATACCTGCTAAGGGTAAATTGTCATCAATAAGAGGGTAATTTGTATCATAAACGGCATATTTTAACAGATAATAACATTTATCAATATTTGCAATATTCAACATATCAACACATTAAAAAATTACAGCGCCGTAAAACTGACAAATCTCTCCATATTTATTACCTGAATGTAAAGTTGTGTAAATATGAAACACAATTCATATTTGTTTAACCTTTGGCCTGGTTTACCGTCGTCATCATATAAATAACCATGCCCGCAATCAGGGATAATTACATCTTAGGATGATTAGTTGATGGGAAGGTGGTGGATGTCAATTTATAATTTTACCACATTTTCATTCCGATCTATTACATAATATTGTAGAGGAATGGATTGATTTCTCTCCCAATCGTATGACAATTTAAGCAGTTCATGGGCATAGGGTTTATCCGATAAACTTTCATGATTCAGCAAATCTGCAACCGTAACCGTGGGCACATTTACGTTACCGGTCAATATCAGGTACGCAATTAAGTAATTGGCTTCGCCCTCTTTGTTCATCTGATCGCGCAAAATGGAGTATGCCTTTTGAAAATCGCCCGATTTGATGCTCCAGACCGCCAAATTTAATTTGGCAACAAAGTAGTTATCGGCCGAAAGGATCGTAAGCCAATCGAGTGCCTTGAGTTTCTGATGGTTCTCGTTTGATAACAGGTAATGTACCGACATGTTATTCATTGCGGCATTCGATCCCTGCGAAACAGCCTTTTCAAGAAAACGATGTGATTGTTCCGGATTGCTTATTTTCAAAAGTTCTGAAAGGATAAATGATGCCTCGGCATTTTCATTCTCCGAAGCTTTCCTGAAACATTCAACTGCTTTTTCCATATTGGATTCGCGCCCATCGCCATTAAGCCAAATTTCGCCCAAATGAAGCCACGCCTCGACATAACCATTTTCGGCGGCAAGTGTATACCAGTCGAATGCTTTGGTCATGTTAATTTCAACCCCTTCCCCATAGGCATACATTCCTGCAAGATTAAACTGTGCCTGGGCGTATCCGTTTTCAGCTGCTTTGGTGAAACAATCGAACGCCTTTTGATGGCTTTTTTCACCGGCATCGCCAAAATAGTAAAGCACGCCTAAATTGTAGGTTCCCAGCATATAACCTGCCTCATCGGCTTTCAGGTACCATTTCAGCGCCTGCTGCAAATCGATATCAACACCCTTTCCCTGATGCCAAATATTCCCGAGGTTGTTCATTGCTTCCGAAATGCCGGCACTGGCAGCGACTTCATATTGTTCAATAGCTTTTTTGTAACTGATGGCTGTACCTTTTCCCGATTCGTACAAAACACCCAGATTATAGGAAGCTTTTGCATAACCGGCTTGGGCTGCTTTTTCGTACCATTCGAAAGCCTTAACAAAATTTTGCTCAACAGTCATTCCGTTTTCATAATAGACCCCCATCCTGAACATCGCACCGGGGACACCGTTTTCAGCTGCAAACTGATATTTTTCAAAAGCCTTAGCTTTATCAGACCAGTAGTGCAGCCCGCTCTCATGCAATAGCCCAACCAGATAGTTTGCCCGCGGATGTCCCTTATCGGCTGCCCGGGTGAAATAATCGCCGGCAGCATATTTATCTTTCTCGACCCACTCCCCGGCCATGCAAATGCTGGCGTATTTATATTGTGCTTCGGTATAACCTTTTTCAGCCGATCTGCGATAATAATCAACAGCCGTTTTAATCTCCTTTTCAACATCGATACCATGTTCATATTTCCCGGCAAGACGGTACATCGCTTCGGCACTGCCATTCAGTGCCGCTTTCTTTAAAAAGTCTATCCCTTTCTCATCGGCTTCCTGAAGATAAAACCCTGCCAATGCTGCCTGAGCCTCGGAGTTTCCTTTGTCAGCCGCTTTTTGATAATATTCCGTATAGTTCTTTTCTCCTGAAAGGTGCAGAATTCTCCCCATCAGAAAGATGGCTTCGTTGTTTCCATCCGTTTCCGATTCAGCAATCAAATCTTTGGCCTTCGCTAAATTGCGTTCGGCCAATGCGCCTTCAATATAATAACGTCCAAGGAACAATGCAGCTTCCGGCGAGAGCATTGTTTCATCTTTCGAAAACCAGGCAAAAGCCTCCTGGTCATTCTTTTCAACGCCTTTGCCCTGGGCATAGCATAATCCAACTTTTTCAAATGCAGGGGTATAATCTTTTTGGGCTGCCTTAAGGTACCATTCAAACGCCTTTTCGGGTTTAATGGGCACAGTAATCCCCTTTTCAAAAACTTCAGCAATTTTATAAACAGCAGGCAAATAATCGGCTTTGGCAGCCGCATACCAATTATCAACAGCTGCTTCCGAGTCTTTGGTCCCGCCCTCGCCCGAACGCAACAATCGACCATAATTATATTTTGCAATGGTATCGCCCCGCTCAGCGCCACGTTCGTACCACTCCCATGCTTTTTCCATGCTCACCGGCAAACCTTCGCCTTTCTCGCGCATTTCACCAATATAATTACAAGATTCGGCATTGCCTGAACGTGCCGATTCCAAAAACCACTTTACTGATTCGGTATAACTTTGCTTGCGGCCGTCGCCCTCGTAATATTTTTTGCCTAACGTTAAAAATGCCAGCGCAATTCCCTCTTTCATTATCTGGTCGAAAATGAACTTTACATCGCCTGATTGCTCATTCTCAATTAAATCGACCATTATCGCAGCTGGCTTATAACCTGCTTCTGAGGCCGATCTTAATCGTTTCAATGCTTTGGAAATATTGTTTTGTGCCAGACAATCTATCCCTTTTTTGTAATCACGTGGTTCAGCATCAACTGCTTTCTTAAAATTGAACATAGTTTTAACCAATGTTTGAATTCCGTTATAAGTGGTTTAGTACCCATGAAAAAACCGAGTAAAATTAACGTTTTTTGTTCACCACATATTTCTGTTTTAACGAAATCAGCGTTTTTAATTCTTTTGGGGGAATTTAATTTCAGCAAAATCAATAAAATAGTTTCTTGCATATGACCTGGGAGATTTTTACATGGTTCAAATAGTATCGAAATCAACGCCGAGGCTATATCAACTCCGCATCAACTCCGCATTAACTCCGCATATAACCGCCTTCATCTCCCGATTGGGGGCTACTAACCGAGGTGTTACAATTTTTCTCGCGCTAATTTAAACGCAGCTGTTTTAAAATATTTCAGGTAAATGAGATATTGATGAATTAGGTAAAGTCAAAATGAAACCCATTGAGATGAAATAACCAATAAAACGGCTTAATTTTATCCTGTTAAACAAACAAAGCCATGGATCCAATACAGGTCATCGAGAAATATTACCCTCCCCGGTCGAAAGCTTTTCGCATATTGGTTGATCATTGTCGGTTGGTAACGGATAAAGCTTTGGGAATAGCGGCCAATCATCCGGAACTAAACCCCGATACTGTTTTTATCCGAAACGCAGCTATGTTGCACGATATCGGCATATTTATGACCAATGCCCCAAACCTGTATTGCTATGGCGACTATCCTTATATCTGTCACGGATATTTGGGACAGGAACTTCTTTCGAACGAAGGGTTTCCGGAGTATGGCCTGGTTTGCGAAAGACATACCGGTACCGGGATTACCGTCGATGACATTCTGGAACAAAAACTGCCACTTCCGTTGCGTAATTATGTACCCGAATCGGTTGAAGAACAGATTATCTGCTTTGCCGATAAGTTTTACTCGAAAGGTGGCGGACAACTATACCGGGAGAAACCGGTTCAGGAAATCAGAAAAACGATGTTGAAATTTGGAAAGAAAAACATCAGCCGATTTGATGAATGGTGTGAAATATTTCTATAATACACGTAATCAATAATATTGATTATCGTAGAAGCTTTGCTGCTTGGTCAGTTTCAAATCCTGCAACATCGAAGCTGTGGCCCGGATAGTGAAGCTGTAACTCTGCCGGTAACCAAACGGGACCAGGTTGAGCGACATTTGGAAACAGTGCAAATCGCGGAAGATATTAATTTGTGTAAATGAGACTTTCATTTTTTGAATGTCCAGACCTGAGTTAAAGCCAACTTTCCAGTTTTTGGTCAAATTCACATTCCCGCTGAAATCGACGGTTTGCATAATTGAAGCAGTTTTTGACGGATCGGGCTTGTTGTACCTGAAACTGTAATCAAAACGGATATCCCACGGAACACTAAAATCGGCATATTCAGGTATTTCATTGTAGGTATTTCTCAAATTCTCGATTAACGCCTGATCGCTATTGGCTTCGGCTTCAGCTCCTTCCTGTGTATTGGCTGTATTGCCCTCTTTTTTATCTTTCGACTTAAACGCATAGCCAAATGATAAATTCGCGCTGGTCATACGGGCCAGCTTACCACTTTTAGTAACCTCGAACTGATTGATTAGATGACCATCCTGATAAACGTAGGGGTCAAAAATAGCACCCATATTCACATCAATGCCTGCCACCTTAGTTCTTGCGGTCAGATTGATATTTGAGAGGTTCAGCGAATCGGCAGCAAGGTTGTACGACGTACTCAGGTTGAGTTGGTCAAGAATTTTAATCTTTTTGTATTTATCGTTACTGGTGGTATCCCTGTCATTTAATTTTTTCATTTCAAGCGTATTGCTCAAACTGAAACCAATTGACCCGGAGCGTCCGGCACCTGCGGTCCCATAGATGGTATTTTCGTGTACCGGATAACGTAAACTTACCGGAAACCCATTTTCATCGTAATATTCGACCGTTTCGTACATGCCATATCGAGGGTTGCTGAAGTCGGGCCTCATGCTGAAGCTTACACTTGGGGTCATCACATGGCGGATACCTACAATTTTTGATTTTGGATTTAGCGGTAAGTAGTTTCCGTATAACTTGGTTGACGCACCAACACTGAACGAATAGTCGTAATCGCGCGAAAAGCCAGATATGGTATCGGTTGTTTCAACTTTTTGAGTCTGCTGGTTGTATGCCTTTCTGATTTCCTGTGTGTACCAACGCTCGTTATAACTCAGAGAAGGACTAATGGTTAAGTGTTTTAGGAGTTTAAAAGAGGTACTCAACGGGATTGAGTGTTTTATACCGTTGCGCCAATCGGTCGAAAATGATGAGTTAAGCAGTTTATCCTCTTTGGTATTGATGGTATTTTGCATGTCCATCGAGTAGGTAATACCGATTTTTTCGTACCAATGTTCCTTCCCAACCCGGTTTTTCGATTTGAACGGATAGATACGCGACATGTTGAAGGTCAACTGTGGCAATGTTAAGCTAATGGTCGTATCACGGCTATTTTGCGAGTGGCGCAAACTGGTTGATAGGTTGAACGGTGAATTCTCCCAGCGTTTTGAATACGAAACACTCGATTGTTTGGTGTTGGTCAGATAGTTTTGCGTTGAAAGCGCATTGTTCTGGTCGTACTGACTGGTCGAAAAGTTGACACTCGCGCTAAAAGTTTGGTTTGTGCTTGCCTTGGGATCCATGGTGTGGTTCCAGGTAATGGCAAAATCGTTTTGTGTTCGGTAATCAGGTAATCCTTTGTCTCCAAATACGTTTTTGTAGTATTTAATATCGAGCCCCCCACTGAATTTATAACGCAAACGATAGTTGGTATGCAGTTTGATACCTCGCGAACCTTTTGAATAGATATCGCCTCGCAAAGCAACATCGAAGTAATCGTTGGCTGCCCAATAATATCCCATATCACGAAGAAAATATCCACGGTTGTTTTCATCACCATAGGTTGGCATCAGAAAACCCGATGAATATTTGGGCGAATTGGGGAAGAACCCAAACGGAATAAAAACGAAGTAAATGGGTAAATCTTCGACAACCAGATAAGCAGGCCCTGTCACAATCTTTTTGTTTGACAACAACTTTGCCTTTGTCATCTCGAGATAGAAATGAGGATTTTCGGCATCGCAGGTGGTATATTTTCCATTTCGAAGGTTATAGGTCGAGTCGTTCATTAGCTTGGTTTTTCCACTATGGATAAACCCGCCCTCCTGTTCTGTTACCACACCGGTAATAATCCCCTTTTTGGTTTTAAAATTATATCGAATTTCATCGGCTTCAAATTCTTGATCCCCTTGTTTAAAGATGGGTTTACCAGCAATTGTGCCGGTCGAATCGGGTTTTCCGATGGCATAAACGGTATTGCTGTCGCGGTTTAATTCAATATAATCGGCCTTCAGTTCAATATCTTTGTAATTGACCTGGGCATTTTTGTACATGTAAACTTTGTTGTTCGAGTTGCTTAGTGTGATATAACCGTCGGCCTTGTATTCGACTTCAGCATCGATGCCCGATTCTGCTTCATTATCTGCAAAGGTTGAATCGGGTACAACCGCATCGGCTGTGTCCGGTTTTTGAACCAGTGTATCTTTCTGATTTTGAATATTGGCCCGTGGTTTTCTACGACTTTCCCTGCCGGGCTGTTCCTGGCCTTGCAAAGCGGAAATTGCACTGATTGACAGAAACAACAACACGATTATATATAAAAATCTTCCCAAACTTTTCCTTTTCAACGGTTAAACCAATCTAACATAACAAGGTTGCCGATATCATTGGCAAAAGTAAAAAATCCATGCAGACCACATGATATCCTTCATAAATAATTTATTCTTCTATTTTTGTGTAAAGATACAAGCGGCATCGACATGCTGATAACCAATTTCTGCATCAAATGAAAAAGGTACTTTCGATTATGTTTATTTTAATGGGGATAAACGCCGTACTGCCTGCTGCTGAAAAAACAACCGGAATCCGTACCATAGTTATCGATCCCGGACATGGAGGTAAAGATCCGGGGGCAGTTGTGGGCAAAGCCCGTGAAAAGGATATTGTTCTGGATATTGCGCTTCGGCTGGGCAAACAGATCAAAACCAATATCCCTGATTTAAAGGTTATATATACGCGCGATCGCGATTTTTTTGTTCCGCTTTTCGAACGGGCTCAAATTGCAAACAGGGCCAATGCTGATGTATTTATATCGATTCATGCCAACTATTGCCCCTCTCCATCAATAAATGGTACTGAAACCTACGTATTAGGTCTTCACCGAACGACTGATAATCTTGATGTGGCCAAAAAAGAGAACAGTGTAATTGTACTTGAAGAGGATTATACTACACGATATGAAGGATTTGATCCCAACCTTTCAGAATCGTACATCATGTTTGAACTGATTCAGGATAATTATATCGAGCAAAGTGTAACGCTGGCCGGAATGATTCAGGATCAATTCCACTTTTCGGCTAAGCGCGCCGATCGGGATGTGCGCCAGGCCGGTTTTCTGGTACTTCGCGAAAGTGCAATGCCGAGTGTTTTGGTCGAAGCCGGATATTTAAGTAATAGCGCTGAAAATCAATATTTAATGACTGAAAAAGGACGCGAGGACATTGCCTTTTCAATTTATCAATCATTACACAAATATAAAAATAAGATGGATAACCGTTTCCGGAATCAGGATTCGGAGAAACAAAATGTGCCGTCTGAAAAACCAACTTTTAAAAAGACAGAACCCCAAGTTTCTAAGCCATCAGAAGTTGCATTGTCACCTTCAGTGAAAGAGAAAAAACAGTCAGACAAACCGGTTGGCGAAGTGGCGATTGTCGATTCGAAAGTAAAAAGTGATACGGCATCTAAGCCAACTTCAACTCAAACAAAGAATGGCAGTACCTTATTTGCCATCCAGATTGCCTCATCTATTGTCAAAATGCCGTTAAACTCAGCCGAATTTAAAGGCATTCAGGGGATTCGGGAGTATAAAGTAAAAAGTTATTACAAATATGCTTGTTATATATCTGAAGATTACGGTTATACCAAAGAAAAGCTTTTGGAGGTGCGCAAAAAAATCCCCGGTGCTTTTGTGATAGCGATTCGCGATGGGATAACAATGCCTGCAACCGAAGCACTTCAAAACAAGTAAACAATTGTATTTTTATTTGACTGAAATCATCATTAACTTTGGCACAGCCAATGAAAACAGATTGTTACCGAAAACAAATTTATTGATAACTTGTTAGTTTTTAAAGTATAATCAAATCAAGCAAGGGTGAAAATCTCAAAAACATCGAAACTGGGAATTGTTATCATCATCAGTTTAACAATTCTGATTTGGGGTATAAATTTTTTGAAAGGCCGTGATATTTTCAGGACTGAAAAGGTCTATTTAGCCCGTTACAAGGATGTTGGCGGATTGGAGCCATCGACGGTTGTCCAACTTAATGGTTTGAAAATAGGCTACGTAAGAGACATTTATTTTGCAGAAGATTATTCAGGCGATTTGATTGTAAAAATAGCGGTCCACAACAAGTTTCCGCTCCCCAAGGGTACAACAGCCGAAATTGCCAGCAGCGACCTGCTTGGTTCGAAAGTAGTAAAACTAAACCTGGGTCAATCAAAAGAGTTTAATCAGTCGAACGACACTTTGCCATCCGTTATCCAGGCCGACCTGATGCAGCAAGTCAGCGAACAACTTGCACCGGTTAAAAATAAAGCCGAAAAACTGCTGGTTTCGCTTGATTCTATTGTTTCGTCGGTATCAGTCATCCTCGACAGCGAAGCAAAAGCCAATATTGCCAAAAGTATCGAGCAGATTAGTTACACCATGAGTAATCTGGAGATGATAACCCGCGATTTAAGCACCATAGTCGACAATCAAAAGGGAAATCTCTCCTCTTCCATCTCAAATTTTAACCAACTGACACATAGTTTAAACTCCAATTCTCAGAAACTTAATCAGATACTTGATAATTTCAATTCTATCAGCGATTCGCTTAGTCAGAGCGATATTAAATCGACGGTTAACAATCTAAACAATACGATTTCGGAAATTCAATCGATGATGTCAAAGGTCAACTCTGCTGACGGTACGCTCGGCATGTTGGTTAACGACAAAAGGCTTTATCAGAATTTAAATTACACCAGTGAAAACCTGAACAGACTATTGGTCGATCTTCAACAGAATCCAAAAAAGTATGTAAAATTCTCTGCAATTGATTTCGGTCGTGAAGTTTATGTTAATCCTACAGAAGCGACCTACAAAGGCGACACCGTCCATTATCGTGTCCTGATATACTCTTCGCAGTCGCCAGTAAGTAATTTATCATCTCTTTTTCAAGACATTGACAACATTGAAGAGGTTAAAACCAAAAACGGGTACAATTACTACTCACAGCCTGAAAAGGAGCTCGAAAAAATTAGAGTCGTTCTAAACAAGATTCAACTATCTTTTCCTCAGGCCACTTTGAAAGCTTTTTGTAATGGAAATGAAATTTCTTTGAAAAAAGTGTTAAAATCCTCCTCAAAATAGTTTTTTTCCCACTTATTTTTTCTTTATTTTAGAAAACCGAAAACGGCAACATTTTATGTTGGGTTCATCGTTCGGTTAATATCATCTGCATTTTATTATGTAATAAACCATAAAAGGCATAAAAACCATCGAATCAACGTCTTGCAATTAACTATTAACTAACTATTTGATTATCAAAAAAATAAAAAAATGAAAAAATTGCTTTTAGTAAAATTCTGTGTTTTAAAAGAATAGATAAATACAACATTTAGATAAATTTTTTTGAAATTATTTTTTTCCAACCTTTGTGTCGGAAAACAAAAAGTGAACAAAATTTAACATTTAGTACCATTAGCCTAAATGAGTAAAGATCATCGTCAGACTTGGGAAAATTGCCTCAAGGTTATTAAAGATAATGTCCCTTTTATTAGCTACAGAACGTGGTTCGAGCCAATCGTTCCAGTAAAGCTTGACAGTAATGTACTTACAATACAAGTGCCAAGTCCGTTTTTTTACGAATACCTCGAAGAACAATACATTGATATATTGCGCAAAACCCTTCGTAAAGA
>CAYOJD010000048.1:0-11908 GCA_964404205.1 uncultured Prolixibacteraceae bacterium | reverse complement strand
CGCAGGCGCAAAACTGGAGTATAGTGTTGTGGTAGATAATAATACCAGCACAAACAACAAGCCATATACGGTAAAACTTCCTACCAATCAGAACAATAGTTTAAAAAATAAACCTGTAACCGCTCCTGTTCTCGAACAAGATAATTCCATCCGCAACCCTTTTGTTATTCCCGGAATTCAAAAGTTGCAGATTGATCCGCAATTAAAGCAAGACAACACTTTTGACAATTATATTGAAGGAGAATGCAATCGGTTGGCCCGGAGTGCCGGCTATGCCGTTGCTCAGAAACCCGGAGGAACCGCTTTTAATCCGTTGGTAATTTATGGCAATTCTGGTTTGGGAAAAACACATTTGGCCCAAGCCATCGGTATAGAAGTCAAAGAACGTTTCCCCGATAAGATTGTGCTTTACGTAAATGCAACCAAATTTCAGATGCAGTTTGCCGAAGCAACGAGAAACAATACGCGAAATGACTTCCTTCATTTTTATCAAATGATTGATGTACTGATTATTGATGACGTACAGGAATTTGCAGGCAAAGAGAAAACCCAGGAAACTTTCTTCCACATATTCAACCATTTGCATCAGTCAGGGAAGCAACTGATCCTGACATCAGACAAACCTCCGATTGAACTTAAAGGTCTCGAACAACGGTTGCTATCGCGGTTCAAATGGGGGCTTACTGCCGATTTGCAGGTGCCAGACTTTGAAACAAGGATGAATATCCTGAAAAAGAAGGTTTACAAGGATGGAATGGATATTCCGGACGAGGTTCTGGAGTATATCGCATCGCACATTACAACCAACGTCCGTGAACTCGAAGGAGCTTTGATTTCGTTATTGGCACAAGCAACGCTAAATAAGAAAGAGATTACGCTGGAGTTGGCCATCAGAATGATTAATAAATTGGTAAACAATACCCGCAGGGAAATTACCATCGATTTCATCACAAAAGTGGTATGCGACTACTTTAGCCTGCCGGTCGATTCGCTCCACATCAAGACCCGCAAACGCGAAACAGTTCAGGCACGGCAAATCGCGATGTATTTCTCCAAGAACCTGACCAAGTCATCGTTAGCGGCAATTGGTTCGCTTATTGGAGGAAAGGATCATGCAACTGTGCTTCATGCCTGCCGGACAGTCTCCAATTTGAAAGATACAGACAAGAGTTTTCGAGTTTGTCTCGACGAAATAGAAAATAAATTAAAAATTTGATTTCCCTAAAGCAGACAAATTGTCTGCTTTTTTTTTAGGATTTTTATCTACATGATTACAGATACATACAAAACAATCGAATTGCCTTCGGAAGCCCTGTTTAAGGACAAAGGCAGCCGGTTTTTAGCCTATGCCTATCCTGTGAAAAATGAGACTGAAATCAAAGAAATTGTGGCCAGAATCAAAAAAGAGCATCATAGTGCGCGCCACCACTGTTATGCATGGCGGTTAGGACAAAACAGCGAGAACTATCGTGCAAACGATGATGGGGAACCTTCAGGGACAGCAGGAAGACCAATATTAGGCCAGATACTCTCGAGAGGATTAACAAATATTTTGGTTGTGGTTGTTCGATATTTTGGTGGAACATTGCTTGGTGTAAGCGGCTTAATTAATGCTTATCGCGAAGCAGCTTCAGAGGCTTTAAAGGTTGCCATAACTGTTGATAAAATCGTTGAACAGCACGTCAGGATTACGTTTAGTTATGCAGGCATGAATGATATCATGCAATTGATCAAAGAGATGCAACTAGAAATTGTTCATTCTGACTTCTCGTTGGTATGTGTGATAGAACTTTCGGTCCGCAATTCACTTATTGATCAATTTCGGCTAAAATTGAATAAAATAGATGGGATCATCAAAATAGAAGTTCAGGACGAGTAAATCCGAAACAACTTAATATATGAATAACAAAAGCTTAATTTCGATTACAGACTTCACCAAAGATGAGTATCTGAAAATCATGGATTTGGCAAGGTTTTACGAAAAAAACACCACCCAAAGGTTATTGAAGGGTAAAGTAATTGCCACCCTCTTTTTCGAGCCATCAACACGGACGCGGCTTAGCTTCGAAACTGCCATTAACAGACTTGGAGGTAAAATCATCGGGTTCAGTGATTCTTCGTCTTCAAGTGTGTCGAAGGGAGAAACATTGCACGATACCATACGGATGGTAAGCAATTATGCCGATATGATTATTATGCGTCACCCGTTGGAAGGAAGCGCAAGGTATGCAGCCGAGATTTCAGATGTACCGGTCATCAACGCCGGTGATGGTGCCAATCAGCATCCCACGCAGACGCTGCTCGACATGTATTCCATCCAGAAAACACAGGGACGGCTTGACGACATTAATCTCTTTATGGTGGGTGACTTGAAATATGGCCGTACGGTCCACAGTCTTCTGATGGCCATGTCGCAATTCGATAATCCAATTTTTAATTTCGTAGCTCCGCCAGAACTGGCCATGCCCAATGAATACAAATCATTCCTCACCAACAATGGGATCAGATATTTTGAGCATCTTGAATTCAACGAAATTATCAATCAAGCCGATATTATCTATATGACCCGGGTTCAGCGCGAACGGTTTATTGATCCGGTTGAATATGAGAAAGTAAAGAATGTATATATTCTGAAAAATGAGATGTTGGCCAATACAAAACCCAATGTCAGGATTCTTCATCCACTGCCAAGGGTAAACGAAATCGATACCGATGTCGACAGTAATGAAAAAGCTTATTACTTTGAACAGGCACGAAACGGAGTTTATACGCGAATGGCAATTATCTCACATTTACTTAATCTTCAATAAGATAAAACTATGAGTACTGAAAAACAGCTCAAAGTCAGCGCCATCAAGGATGGTACAGTTATCGATCATATCCCGACACAGGCGCTTTTTAAGGTCATCAAAATATTAAAACTGGACGAATGCGAAAACATGGTCACTTTTGGGAATAACCTCGACAGCAAAGCCATGAGTTACAAGGCAATCATTAAAATAGCCAATCGTTATTTTAAAGATGAAGAGATAAACAAAATATCACTGGTCGCCCCACATGCCAAGTTGAATATCATCAGAAATTACGAAGTTATTGAAAAAAAGGTTGTTGAAATACCCAAAGAAGTTATTGGTATTGTGCGGTGTTTCAATCCCAAATGTATCACCAACAGTGAGAAAGTGGCGACGAAATTTCAGATTATCTCAGAAAAACCAATCGAGTTGAAGTGCCATTACTGCGAAAAGATTACCAACGAAAACGAAATGAAAGTAAAGTAAATCAGTATAATAATGAAAGACAGCTTCCAAATATTATTGAATGAGTTTCATTCATGGTTTAACCCAACAGCTAACCGTGATAAAATGCTTCTACAGACATCTATTTTTTTGAAAGAACGGGTTTATCACTACGACTGGGTGGGATTTTATCTGCTGGATAGTACCAGCAACGAGTTGGTTTTAGGTCCGTTTGCCGGTAAACCGACAGAGCATACGCATATTCCTGTAGGAAAAGGTGTTTGCGGTCAGGTAGCCGAAAGTAAAATCACCAAGATTGTTCAGGATGTAAGTTGTGAGGAGAACTATATTTCATGTAGTATCGACGTACAGAGCGAAATCGTTGTTCCGGTAATAAAAGGCGACAAATTTGTTGCAGAAATCGACATTGATTCACATTCGACAGCACCATTTAGCACAGATGACGATGAGTTTCTCACCGCCATCTGTACTGAAATAGCTAAATTGTTTTAATCGTATCGGTGGTTTGGATCGCTTTCCTCCTCCTCACAACCGCCACGCGTATATTGTTCCATCGCCCTGACACTCATTCCCATCGATGAGAATCCGCCATCATGGAAAAGGTTTTGCATGGTCACTTTACGGGTAAGATCAGAGAACATCACAATGCAATAGTCTGCACATTCGTCGGCTGTTGCATTTCCCAGTGGCGATAATCTCTCTGAATAATCGAGCAGATTTCCAAACATTTTAATTCCATTACCCGCAGTTGTCGGAGTCGGACTTTGTGATATCGTATTGATTCTCACGTTTCTTTCGCGCCCGTAAATATAACCGAAACTACGAGCTATCGACTCAAGGAGCGCCTTGGCATCTGCCATATCGTTGTATCCATAGAAAGTTCGCTGAGCGGCAACATACGATAAGGCCAATACCGATCCCCATTCGTTAATGGCATCTAACTTTCGGGCCGTTTGAAGTATTTTGTGGAATGAAATTGCAGAAACATCAAGTGTCTTGGATAAAAAATCGTAATCCAAATCGCTGTAATGCCTTCCTTTTCGAACATTTGGAGACATCCCTATCGAATGAAGGATAAAATCGATTTTCCCTCCCAGTATTTCCATTGAACGGGTGAAAAGAAGCTCCAAATCGTCAACATTTGAAGCATCGGCCGGAATTACTTCGGCATTGCATTTCTGTGCCAAAAGGTGTGTATCACCCAGGCGGAGAGCAAAAGGAACATTGGTAAGCGTAAACGTTGCCCCCTCTTCGTGAGCCCTTTCCGCTACTTTCCATGCAATCGAATTTTCGTTCAACGCACCGAAAATTATACCTCTTTTACCTTTTAATAAATTGTATGACATATTCTTAAATAATTAAGTAAATGATTTTTTGATATTTTTTTCTATCATCAATTACAACTGTAAACAATGGTTTTGTGTTGTAACGTAAACGAAAGCTGAAAAGTTCAACAAAACCCGGAGAAATAAGCCTATTTAAGCAGCTCTTCAGCATTCAAAATAGCTGCACTTGTGATATTCTCGCCGCTGAGCATCTTGGCCAGCTCTTCTACCCTCTCCGGTCGGCTTAACAGCTTTAAACGAGTAACCGTCTCGAATTCAGAATCTTCTTTGTAAACAATGTAGTGATAATCACCTTTTGCCGCAATTTGCGGCAAATGAGTAATGTTGATTACCTGCATTTTGAGCGACATCTCTTTCAGTATATTGGCCATTTTATCGGCCGTTTCGCCTGAAATACCGGTATCAATTTCATCAAAAATAATGGTTGGCAAATCTTTTGACGAAGATATCAATGCTTTTATGGCCAGCATTAATCTCGACAGTTCGCCTCCCGAAGCTACTTTTGAAACTTCGTTTAAAGAGCCGTTTTTATTGGCTGTAAAGAGGAAAATAGCCTGATCGGAGCCTGAGAACGACCAACTATCGATTGGTGATATTTCGACCCGAAACTGCGCATTAGGCATACCTAACTGTGTCAGCATATCAGTCACCCGATTTTCAATAACCGGAACCACACTTTTGCGGGATTCGGACAAGCGTGCTGCCAACAGTCGAACCTTTGTTTCCTGCTCAGAAAGTAATTTGGTCAGCAAAACAATTTCAGCATCGTTTGAGCTTATTGCACCAATTGAGGCTTCAAAGCCATCGCGAAGGGCAATCAGTTCGGTCACAGTACCTACCCTATGTTTTTGCTGTAAGGAATAGAGATGGTCGAGGCGCTCGCTTACGACGTTTATTCTGGATGGATCAAAATCAATCTTCTCACTCAGTGTATCTACACTAAAAGCGATGTCTTTCAATTCGATATAGACAGAATCAATTCGCTGTCTAATCTCTTCGCCTTCATGAAAATAGAGACTTAGACGGCTCAATTGGTGCAACGACTCCTTCACCCGGGCCAACACGCTCTCCTCTTCTCCATTTAACAGATCGCTCACCAGGCTCAATCCCGATTTAATCTCTTCAGCATGGTTAAGCACTTTTAACTCCTCTTCGAGCAATTCCTGCTCGCCATCAATCAATTTGGCCTCTTCGAGCTGCTCGAACTGAAACTGATAATAATCGGCATCTGCTTTAAGTTGCCGAGATTTTTCTGCTGCTTCTCTTAGCCTTATTTCAAGCGATTTAAATTCAGAATAAACCTCCTGATATTCACGTAAAAGAGATTGATTGGCGGCGCAATTGTCAACAACTTTCAATTGAAAAGATTGATTATTCAATTCTAAATTCTGGTGTTGAGAGTGAATATCAATCAGTCTCATCCCAATTTCCTGAAGCTCTTTCAGGTTAACCGGTGTGTCGTTGATAAAAGCACGGCTTTTACCATTGGGCGAAATCTCGCGACGAAAAATGGTCTGTGGCTCATAATCCAAATCGAACTGCGCAAACAGGTTGTCCAAGCCATAGTCATCAATAGAAAAAGTGGCTTCCACCACACACTTCTTGTCCGAATCTTTAAAATTGGACTGATCAGCACGCTGCCCCAGTAAAAGCGATAAAGCTCCCAGTAAAATCGATTTTCCTGCACCCGTTTCACCAGTGATAATGGTGAAACCGGGCGAAAACTCAACATCGAGTTTCCTGATTAAAGCATAATTTTGAATTGATAAACGGGTAAGCATTGATTAGAAATTCTTTATCAGAATATTTTTTGTTCCATTATCTTTTCGTACTTGCCCGAATTAGAGGGGTCGCACTCGCTTAGAATGATCAAAACGCGGCTTTTCTCGTCAGTTGTACCTTTTGAGAAAATATTTACAATCTCGTCTGATTTGGCATCAAAAAAAATTCGATTGATGTAAGTATCTGGGCGTGCACGGTAAACACGCTGCATATTTTTAAGCGACTCGGCAATTTCATTTCGGCCCAAGTCGGGCTGTTCAGACATGACATCAAGACCCAGCCGGTGATACCGGTACATCAGATCGCGAAACGGACTGTAGGCCTTATTCAGCAAATTCTCGACAAGCCAAAAACGGTTGTTGTTTCCTTCAAACGCTCGCCATCCCTTTTCACGTGCATTTTGCGAACGATTGACAATATCACGGGCTTTCTGATAAAATTGTGTTCCTCCCAGAGGCGAAAAAGTGTCGTAATCGAACCCTAAAATGATGTAGGCGTAATATGCCAGTATGTTGGTCAAGGCGTTGGAGTTATTCGTCTCATCAAATTCAAGAGGTTGAAATTCAACGTATCGAACCTGAAAGTTTTCGTCCCGGATGTTGAGTACTGGCGATTCGTACGATGAGTTAAAAATTGGCCGTGTCATCTGTACCTGAATCGACCCTTTGAATTCGTCTGCTGAAACCTGTTCAGTCAACTGTATAAAAATGGTACATTCAATCCGTTCGTCGAAAGTATAGACGTTATCCGTCCATTTACGGTTGTTCATAAACTCGTAAATATCGGTCCGCATGGTTTGATAAATCTCTTTGTATGTTCCCTCAATTCGCGAACTGGAGACACTGACATTGCATCGCAACTCCTGCCCGAAACTATTCAGGGCCAGAAAGATGAACAGAAGACCGAATAATTCTTTACGCATACGCTGAAGATTATTTCTTAAAAATATACATTTCAACTAAATACCCGAAATTTGTTCTTCTATTTCGATTATTTTTTCAACAATATCCCTGGCCACTTCCGATTTAGGTTTCAAATCGTATTCCGTAATTGTCCCCTCTTTGGTTATAATTCTGATCTTATTGGTATCTACCTGAAAGCCGGCGCCTTGATCTCGCAGCGAGTTTAAAACAATAAAGTCGAGGTTCTTTTTCCGAAGCTTCCCAATAGCATTTTGTTCTTCATTATCCGTTTCGAGAGCAAAACCGACCAGAATTTGATCCGACCGCTTTGCTTGTCCCAATGCAGCAGCAATATCCGGATTTGGCTTTAATTCAATGGAATAATTACCCGATTCGCGCTTAATCTTTTTTTCTTCAGTTCTTACCGGTGCGTAATCGGCTACTGCGGCAGCCATTACCGCGCCGTTGCATTTTGCAAAGACCGATTGGCATTGGTTATACATTTCGACCGCCGAGGTAACATTAATTCGCTTGATGCCGGGATGGTTTAGCTTCGTCTCTACCGGACCGCAGACCAAAAAAACCATTGCTCCTTGATTGGCCAGTTCGCCGGCAATGGCAAAACCCATTTTGCCGGATGAATAATTACCGATAAAACGAACAGGATCTATCTTTTCGTGTGTGGGGCCTGCTGTAACCAGAAAGGTTTTATTCAGTAGTTTTTTTTTTCACCGAAGTAATCGATGATGGCTTTAATAATTTCGTCGGGCTCTTCCATGCGCCCCTTGCCTGTTAATCCGCTAGCCAGTTCTCCGGTAGCCGGTTCGAGAATCGTGTTGCCATATTTGCGCAGAATATCCAGATTGGCCTGCATTGAGGGATGCGCAAACATATCTAAATCCATAGCCGGTGCAACCATCACTTTGCAGCGGGCCGACATATAAGTGGTTACCAGTAAATTATCGCAAATTCCGTGAGCCATTTTCCCAACGGTTGCAGCCGTAGCCGGTGCAATCAGCATCAAATCAGCCCAAAGCCCCAATTCAACATGGCTGTTCCAACTGCCCACTCGTTTGGCAAAAAAATCGCTTAATACCGGATTTCCTGAAAGAGTTGACAGGGTTAGGGGTGTAATAAATTCCTTGGCAGCTGGAGTCATTATAATCTGAACTTCAGCACCTTGCTTCACTAATCCTCTCACCAGATAAGCTGCTTTATATGCAGCAATACTTCCGGTAACACCCAAAACAATTTTCTTTCCTTTGAGGGTCATGACATCGGTATTTTGATTTACTTTTCAAAAGAGAAAATCCGGTGCGGGGAATTTTTCCCGGCAACGGATTACAAATTAACAAGACACTGACTGCCTATTTTTTCTCTTTGGCCGGATTGCGATAGTAAATCTGGCCATCCTTGAATTCTTCGTAGGCAATCAATACAGGCTTCGAAAGCCTTTCGTAATAACGTGATATTTCGATCTGCTCGCGGTTTTCGAATACCTCTTCGAGGTTATCAGAATAGGAAGCAAATTCCTGCAATTTCTGATTTAACTCTTCTTTTAACTCAGCGTTGATCTGATTGGCACGTTTCGAAATGACCATTAACGATTCGTAGATATTGCCTGTTACAGCGTCTAACTCATTCAAATCGCGCGGAATAGTCGAACCGGCCGCTTTTGTTTTTCTGTAATCCATACTGTTACTATTCAGATTTTAATTCTTCTTCATTCAAGTTCATCATTTTCTTGGTATCTGCAAAAAAACGATCAGCCTCTTTTCTGAATTTACTTTCCGGAAATTCATCCACAAAGGTATAGTATTCATCGAGAGCTAAGTTCAAACGTTCGCGTTTTTTTTCGTCGATACTGTTTTGACCGAGCAGATACTTCGATTTTAACAGATAGAACATCAACTCTTCGCGGTATTTTGAATCGGGGTATTCTTTTAAACTATTTGACAATGAAATTACGGCAGCCCTAAAATCGGCCAAATCGTAATAAAGCCTTCCGCTTAAGTACGATTTATACACCAGCTTCTCTCTCAGTTCGTCAATCAACTTATTGGCTTCGGCAACTCTTGTACTGCCCGGAAAAACATTGATAAACAACTGAAGGGCATCAATAGCATCCTGAGATATCTTTTGGTCGAGTCGTGGGTTGGGCGAATCGAGATAATAGCAATAGCCAATCATAAACTGTGACTCTTCGCCATATTCGCTTCGCGGATATTCTTTTATTAACTGCCTGAAGTAGTGACTGGAGAGAACATAGTCGTGCTGCCCGTAACTACTTTTAGCCATATAATAATAGATCTGGTCGGCCCGGCTGGTTCCACGGTAAATATTTATCAGTTCCTGATACAACTGAGCTGAACGGCCATATTCTTTGTTATCGTAATATTCACGGGCTTTTTTTAGTTTGTACTCATAATCGGTACTTTTCACTACTTTCTGGTATTCACCACACGAAGCCAGCAAAAGGAGCAGCCCAAACAAAAAGATATTTCTCATATTGCGAATCATGTTGCAAAGATATATTTTTTCTGTAATTGAATAAATTAAAAAAAGTCCCGTTTATCCTGTACTGCAAGCTAAATTTCGACCGGTAACGTTCCGATGTATGATAAGATACAATAGGGTACAAAAAGGTTGCTCAGCCAAAACGATTGCCTACGGCAAATTTCACATATCACTTATATACAGTTTATTACAGAATATGAATTCAATTTGGCATTAAATATTAATTGGCAATAAGTTGCATTGCTCATACGACAAAAAATTCAAATAGACATAATATCCTATTGTATAAAAGCAAAAAAGTTTACATTTGCGATCTCTTAATAAAAACAATTACAACCGTGGATATTTTTGAAAAAATAAAAACCGACAAAGGTAATATCGGTCAGTACCAAAAAGAGGCACATGGCTATTTTTCATTTCCTAAACTGGAAGGTGAGATTGGCCCCAGGATGAAATTCCGTGGTAAAGAGGTGCTTAACTGGAGTTTGAACAACTATTGCGGACTGGCAAACCATCCGGAAGTTAGAAAAGCCGATGCCGAAGCTGCAGCTCAGTATGGCTTGGCTTATCCGATGGGAGCCCGTATGATGTCTGGTCAGACAAGTAAACACGAAGAACTCGAAAAACAACTGGCCGAATTCTCAGGCAAAGAAGATGCTTTCCTGCTTAACTTTGGTTATCAGGGAATGGTATCGATTATCGATGCGATTTGTGGCCGTAACGATGTGATTGTTTACGATGCAGAGTCGCACGCCTGCATTCTCGACGGCGTTCGCCTTCATATGGGCAAACGTTTTGTTTTTCAACATAACGACATGGACAGCCTGCGCAAACAGCTTGGCCATGCCACTACCCTTGCACAAAAAACCGGCGGTGGCATCCTCGTTATTACTGAAGGTGTTTTTGGTATGGCAGGCGACCTTGGCCAGCTCGATAAGATTACCGATCTGAAAAACGAATTTAACTTCCGTCTGTTGGTTGACGATGCCCACGGCTTTGGTACGATGGGTGCAACCGGAGCCGGAGTGGGTGAATTTTTCGGTGTACAGGATAAAATTGATATGTATTTCGGCACTTTTGCCAAAGCAATGGCCGGAATAGGTGCCTTTATTGCCAGCAGCGAAGAGGTTTGCGACTATCTTCGTTACAACATGCGTTCGCAGACTTTTGCCAAATCACTGCCTATGCCTATGGTAATGGGATTGTTGAAACGTTTGGAATTGATTAAAACCAAGCCTGAACTTCGCGAAAACCTTTGGAATATTGTGAATGCATTGCAAAGTGGGTTGAAAGCTGAAAATTTCGACCTCGGTGTAACCAATTCGCCGGTAACCCCGGTATATCTCTCGGGCAGTGTTCCTGAAGGAACCAATGTCGTGGTTGACCTCCGTGAAAATTACAATATCTTCTGCTCAATTGTTGTTTATCCGGTTATCCCTAAAGGACAGTTGCTACTTCGTTTGATTCCGACAGCATCTCACACCATCGAAGATGTTGAATACACCATTAAAGCCTTTTCTGAAGTCCGTAAAAAACTGGAAGCTGGAAAATATGCCGGCACAAAAATTGCCCAGGTATCTTAACCAGTATTCTGTCAGATACAAAAAAGCCTCCGAACTTCGGAGGCTTTTTTTATTGTATTTAAATGTTTTAGTGCTTTTCAGAAAGGTAGCGTTCTGCATCTATTGCGGCTTTACAGCCCGAACCTGCAGCCGTTACAGCTTGTCGATAAATGGGGTCCATCACATCGCCACAGGCAAAAACACCTTCGACACTGGTTTTAGATGTGGCTCCAATGGTTTTGATGTAACCAACTTCATCGGTCTCCACAAGCGGTTTAAAAATGGCAGAATTGGGCTTGTGGCCAATTGCCAGAAAGAACCCGTCAATCGCAATCTTCACTTCCGTTTCATTTGCTTCTCCTTTATTTTGAATCAAAGTAGCCCCTTCAACCACGCCATTGCCAAACAAACCAGCGGTTTGATGTTTCCATAATATTTCAATGTTTGCAGTTTTGAACAGACGTTCCTGCATAACTTTCGAAGCACGCAATACATCGCGGCGAACTATCAAATAAACTTTCTTACAAAGGCCGGCCAAATAG
>CAYOJD010000047.1:0-21950 GCA_964404205.1 uncultured Prolixibacteraceae bacterium | reverse complement strand
TTTTACGTTATTTAGCTTGAACAGTCAACATTATTTATCCCGACAAAAGTGTGTGAATTTCACCAATGATAGTGATAAGCACAACAAAAAAACCCTCACCGGATGGTGAAGGGTTTTTGATTTCTATTGCAGATGGGTTTTATCCGACCCAAGTTTTGGCTTTGGCCAGCAACTGGTCGATACCGGCAGGGTTTTTACCGCCTGCAGTAGCATAGAAAGGCTGCCCGCCACCGCCACCGTTAACCAGTTTGGCCAGTTCGCGAACAATGTTCCCGGCATGGAGGCCTTTGGCTGCTACCAGATTGTCGGCTATCATCACATGGATATTGGCTTTGCCATCGATTTCGGCAGCCAGTACCAGAAAGAGGTTATCGACCTCGCCCTTCAACTGGAAAGCAATATCTTTCAGGATGGCAGCATTGTCGGTGGCCACCTTTTCGGCCAGAAAGTTAATGCCATTTACAGCAGTAACTTTGCCAATCAACTCTTTCTTGATGTTTCCGGCAGCATCTTTCTCGTAAACTTCAATCTGTTTGCCCAGGCTGTTCAATTTTGCAAACAACTCTTCGACTGATGCTTTCAGGTTGGCCGGGTTGTTGAACATCGCGCCAATCTCCTTCAATGTCTTCAGGTGGTGGTTTACGTAGGCTTCGGCTTTATCGGCAGTGATAGCCTCGATACGGCGCACCCCCGCCGAGATAGAGCCTTCGGAGGTAATGATAAGCTGACCTATTTCGCCGGTACGGGCTACATGGGTTCCACCACAAAGCTCTACCGAATCGCCAAATTTGATTACACGAACCAGATCGCCATACTTCTCACCGAAGAGGGCAATGGCCCCCATCTCCTCGGCTTCGCTCATCGGCACGTCGCGCCGTTCGTCACGTTTCAGGTCCATACGAATCAATTGGTTCACCCGGTGCTGAATCTGCTCCAGTTCTTCATCGGTTACCTTTTGGAAATGGGCAAAGTCGAAACGAAGGTATTCGGGCGTTACCAGCGAACCTTTCTGTTCGACGTGGGTGCCAAGGATTTCGCGCAAGGCATGGTCGAGCAAGTGGGTAGCCGAGTGGTTGTTGGCGGTAAGCTTTCGGTTGCTGCCATTGACCACTGCTTCGAAGGTGGCCGACGGGTCTGTCGGCAATTTTTTGGACAGATGCACCGTCAGGTTGTTCTCCTTCACGGTATCGATAATCTCTATCTTTTCGCCGTTGGCTTCGATATAGCCACTGTCGCCTACCTGACCACCCGATTCGGCATAGAAAGGGGTAAAGTTGAAGACTAACTGATAATATTCGCCCTTTTTATCTTTTACCTTGCGGTAACGGTTAATTTTTACTTTAGCCGTGAGGTGGTCATATCCAATAAAGCCTTCATCGTCGGCCTGATGCAGCTCCATCCAGTCGCCCATTTCGAGCTGTGTCGCACTGCGCGAACGGCTTTTCTGGGTCTCCATGGCTTGTTCAAATTCAGGGAGGTTTACCACCATTTCGTTTTCACGTAGAATCAACTCAGTCAAATCGAGCGGGAAGCCGAAGGTGTCGTACAGTTCGAACGCCACTTGACCACTCACCTCTTTCACTCCCTTTTTGCGGCTGTCGTCGATAATGGTATCGAGCATCCGGATACCGGTTTCGAGGGTGCGGAGGAATGAATCTTCCTCTTCGCGGATCACTTTTACCACCAACTCCTGTTGTTTGTTCAGTTCGGGGAAGGCTTCGCCCATGTGGGCTGCCAGCACTTTTACCAACTGATGGATAAACGGTTTGCGGAAACCGAGGAAGGTATAACCGTAGCGAACGGCGCGGCGAAGGATACGACGAATCACGTATCCGCCTTTATTGTTCGATGGCAACTGTCCGTCGGTGATGGCAAACGAGATGGCGCGAAGATGGTCGGCAATGACGCGCATGGCAATATCGCTCTTCTCATCGTCGCCATACTTCTTTCCGGCCAGATAACCGATTTCGGTAATGATGGGCTGGAAAACATCGGTGTCGTAGTTCGACTGTTTGCCTTGCAACACCATGCACAAACGTTCGAAACCCATGCCGGTATCGACATGTTTGGCCGGTAATTCCTCCAGTTGTCCGTTGGCTTTTCGGTTAAACTGGATGAAAACGAGGTTCCAGATTTCGATTACCTGCGGGTGGCTTTGGTTCACCATCTCTCTGCCAGATATTTTCGCACGTTCATCGTCGTTCCGAATATCGACATGAATTTCGGAGCAGGGGCCACAAGGGCCGGTATCGCCCATCTCCCAGAAGTTATCTTTTTTATTGCCGAAGAGGATACGATCCTCCGGGAGATATTTTTTCCAGAATTCTAGGGCTTCGGAGTCCTGCGGAACGCCATCTTTTTCATCGCCCTCAAAAACAGTAGCGTACAAACGGTCGGTAGGTATTTTCATGGTATCGACCAGCAGTTCCCATGCCCAGTCGATGGCCTCTTTTTTGAAATAGTCGCCAAACGACCAGTTGCCCAACATCTCGAACATGGTGTGGTGGTAGGTATCGTGGCCCACCTCTTCGAGGTCGTTGTGCTTGCCCGATACGCGCAAACATTTCTGGGTATCGGCAATACGGGGGAATTTCACAGGCGAGTTGCCCAGAAAAATATCCTTAAACTGGTTCATTCCCGCATTGGTAAACATCAGTGTCGGGTCGTTTTTTACCACCATCGGGGCCGACGGCACAATCTGATGCTGCTTCGATGCAAAAAAGTCGAGAAAGGTCTGACGTATCTGTTTTGAATTCATACAAAATTTGTTAAAAACCTTAAAATTATTGAGGTAACGATATTTATCAATCTTTAGGCAACGAAAAACGTTTATTTTTGTCGCCGCAAAGTGTAAATGTTTAAACCGTTGCAAAATTAGATTATTTCGCTAATTTTGACCAACAAGTCTCAAAAATATACCGCATATATGGGGAAAACCAAATATAGATTTAATCCGGAAACCCTTAGTTTCGACAAGATAGAACGGAATCTCCGTTCGTTAATCAGCAAAATACTTGGTTATCTTTCGACTGGCGTGGCTTCAGGGTTAATTTTCTTTGTCATCTTCCTGCAATTTTTTGATTCTCCTGAAACGAAAAGGCTGAAAAGGCAAAACCAGCAGTTGCTGTCGCAATATAACCTGATGAACAAGGACCTCGAGAAAATTTCAGGGGTACTGGAAGATATTCAATACCGCGACGACAATATTTATCGAGCGATATTTGAAGCAGAGCCGATTCCGCCAACGGTTCGTAAAGCCGGCTTTGGCGGTACCAACCGCTATTCGAACTTAGAGAGCATGGACAACTCGGAGTTAATTATCAATACAGCCAAGAAGTTGGATATTATCTCCAAGCAGACTTATATACAATCGAAATCGCTCGACGACGTGGTAAAAATGGCCATGAACCGCGAAAAGATGCTGGCCAATATGCCATCTATCATGCCAATATCCAATAAAGATTTAAAACAGACAGCTTCGGGTTGGGGTATGCGAATCCACCCCATTTACCGCATTCCGCGTTTCCACTACGGGATGGACTTTACTGCACCTACCGGCTCCGACGTATTTTCGACCGGAAATGGCATCGTTAAAGAGGTTGGAAGGGAATCGGGATATGGCAATATCGTCGTTATTGACCATGGATTTGGTTACGAGACCCTGTACGGGCACCTTCACCGTTCGAATGTAAAATTAGGGCAGAAGGTTAACCGTGGCGACATTATTGGTTTTGTTGGCAATACCGGAGCATCGACAGCCCCGCACCTCCATTACGAGGTAATCAAAAATGGGCAGAAAGTCAATCCGCAGAACTATTACTTCCAGGATTTGACACCAGACGAATACGAAAAGATGATCGAAATATCATCGAATATGGGACAGAGTTTCGACTAAAACTATTTATCGAACTCAGCTATAAGGCAATCTAAATCAGATTGCTTTCGTTGATTTTTTCGCATACTATAACGATTGAACAATAAACTTTACTTGCCGTGGTATACAAAGAACCTAAGTCCGAAAGATTGTACTACCCCATTAGTGAGGTGGCCGCAAAGTTTAACCTTGCCCCATCGACCTTGCGTTTCTGGGAAAAAGAGTTCGACACCATTAAACCTTTCAAGAACAAGAAAGGTAACCGCTTTTACACCCAGGAAGATATTGACCATCTGGCATTGATTTATCATTTGGTTAAAGAACGCGGGATGACACTACAGGGAGCCAAAGCGAAGATAAAAGACAACAAGGAAGAGACAGAAAGCAATTTTTTAATTGTAAGTAAGTTGCAGGAGATAAAATCTTACCTGCTCGAAATCAAGGATCAGCTTTAACCATCTATAAACTTTGTTTTAACACCCCAATCCGATGGTTATTCAGGAAATCATCACTCATCTCGAATCGTTTGCCCCGCTGGCCTATCAGGAATCGTACGACAATTCAGGGCTGTTGGTCGGGCACCCGTTGCAGCAGATCAACAAGGCATTGCTGACGATTGATGTTACCGAGGCCGTTATCGACGAGGCTATCGAACATGGCTGCGGGTTGATTATTGCCCACCATCCGATTATTTTCAAAGGGATGAAAAGGCTTAACGGCTACAATGAAGTGGAACGATGCCTGATAAAAGCCATCAAAAACGATATTGCCATTTATGCCGCCCACACCAATCTCGACAGTGTCACCGGTGGTGTTAATTCCAAGATCGCAGAAAAGCTAAAGCTTACCAATTGTGGTATCCTTTCGCCGGCAAAAGAACAGCTCTTCAAACTGGTTACCTTTGTACCAACCGAATCGGCTGAGCAAGTTCGAAGGGCTATGTTCGATGCCGGTGCCGGCCATATTGGCCATTACGATCGGTGCAGCTACAACGGCAATGGCACAGGTACCTTCAGGGCTAACGATGGAACCCATCCTTTTGTTGGAAATATTGGGCAAGAACACCACGAAAAAGAAACCCGTATTGAAACCATTCTGCCACGCCACCTGAAAAACAAAGTGGTGAAAGCATTGCAAAATGCCCATCCCTACGAAGAGGTAGCCTACGACATTTATCCGCTGGCCAACGAGATGCCCCACGTTGGTATTGGTATGGTGGGAGAACTTGCGCAACCGGCTGACGAAAAAGAATTTCTGGCCGTGATAAAAAAACTATTCAACTGTCAGGTAATTAAATACACCAATCTGTTGGGGAAAAAAATTCAAAAAGTAGCCGTATGCGGAGGTTCGGGCAGCTTTCTGCTGGCAGATGCCATCGGGGCCGGAGCCGATATTTTCATTACCGGCGACTTTAAATACCACAACTATTTCGATGCTGAAGGAAAGATTTTGATTGCCGATATCGGACATTTTGAAAGCGAACAATTTACTAAAGAGCTTTTTTACGAAATAGTTATCAAAAAATTCCCTACATTTGCACTCCGTTTATCGGATGTAAAAACCAATCCGATATTCTATTTTTGCTGAGAATAAATTAATTACAATATTCAGGATATGTCGATAGAAAATAACAAATCAACCGAAAACAGAGAGGTGCCGGTTCAGGAAAAGCTCAAAATGCTTTACGAGCTCCAAACTGTTGTTTCAGAGATCGATAAAATTAATACCCTTCGTGGCGAACTTCCGCTTGAAGTACAAGACCTCGAAGACGAAATTGTAGGGCTAAAAACCCGTATCACCAACTACAACGACGAAATTAAAAGCCTGAATACGGCCATCAACAACAAAAAGGTAGAAATCAAAGATTCGAAAAGCAAAATCGACCGCTATAAAGAGCAGCAGGACAACGTGCGCAATAACCGTGAGTTCGATGCCATTTCGAAAGAAGTTGAATTTCAGAGCCTCGAAATTGAATTGGCTGAAAAACGCATCAAAGAATTCACCTTCGATGTCAAAAACAAGACCGAGCAGGTTGAAGCCTCTGCCCTGCTGCTGAAAGAACGTGAAGAAGATTTAATCCGTAAAAAGCGTGAACTGGAAGAGATAACTGCCGAAACAGCTGTCGAAGAAGAAAAACTAAAGTCGAAAGCAGCTAAAATCGAAACGTTAATCGAAGAACGTCTGGTTACAGCCTTCAACCGTATCCGCAAAAATGCCCGCAACGGACTCTCGGTCGTTACCGTTCAGCGCGATGCCTGCGGCGGTTGCTTCAATAAAATCCCACCACAGCGTCAACTCGATATTGCTTCGCGCAAGAAAATTATCGTTTGCGAATATTGTGGCCGAATCCTGGTAGACAAGGATATTGCCAATCCGATTGAAGAATAATCTGTTCACAAATAAAATAAAAAAGAACGGCCCTTTCGGGTCGTTCTTTTTTTGTCCTTTCGTGTTATTGAACAATCATCATTGTTGCCGGTTATCCTTCAAGAACTTAAAACGGAGTCCAGATGAGTATCAAACAGGTTTGGTTGAACCTTCCGGTGAAGGATGTAAAAAAATCGAAAGCCTTTTTCAATGCCATAGGCTTTGCCAACAACCCGACACACGAAAATGCGGATCATCTGGGCAGCCTGCTTATTGGTGAAGGAGGTTTTGTTGTAATGCTTTTTCAGGAAGACGACTTTAAAAGATTCGTCGCCCATTCAATCTCCGACACTTGGCAAGGCAGCGAGATATTGATCAATATTGACGCAGAGAGCCGTGAAGAGGTCGATGAAATGGCCAATAAAGTGAGAAAAGCCGGCGGAACTATCTATGCCGAACCGGGAGAAACCCAGGGATGGATGTACGCTTTCGGGTTTATCGATATCGATGGTCACCGATGGAGCATGCTCCACATGGATTTCAGTAAAATGAAAAAAAGATAGCTATTTGCGATTGTAACGGTAAAGCAGAGCCACACAGCAAACCAGCACAATAGCATCGGTAACAAACATAAACGTAAGCGTACCGTCCCAGTTTTGTATCCCCACTTTGAAAAAACCAATGGCTAAACCTGCCAACGGAACAATGATACCGAGCCAGTAGGCAATTTTAGCCCTCAGAAGCAACAATATGGCAATTGTGAGATAGGCAATTGCAAAAAGCAACATTGGTACAGCATTGGGATCTGACGGCGTTTTGAAAATCGGGAAAAGGTGCAACACACCGGTTATGAACAAAAGTGTTGCTGCAAAATAGCGGATAATCTTCATAAGTTAAAGCAATAATTGGCTTATACCAGCATAATATACAATATTTTACAATAAAATCAAATTTCAGGCAAACCAATTTGTCATTGTACAGGCAAAATATCTTTAGCCAGTGGCTATCCAAATGTTTTGTATCTGTAAGCCGTAGATTCCGCGCAAATCGATAAATTTACCCCAACGAATTTTTGAGCTAAAATGATTTTTGATTTTCTGGTAATTGAGGGAAACATAGGTGCAGGAAAAACAACACTGGCCCGTATGCTGGCTGAAGAATATAATGCCAAATTGATTCTGGAAGCATTTGCCGACAATCCCTTTCTGCCCAAATTTTATTCCAATCCCGATAAATACTCATTTCCACTCGAACTCTCATTCCTTGCTGAACGATATAATCAGCTAAAAAATGAACTGGCCCACAGAGATCTGTTTCGCAATATGACCATCGCCGATTACTATTTCATGAAATCGCTCATCTTTGCCCAAAACACGCTTGCTGACGACGAATATAACCTTTACCGCAAATTTTTTGAGATTATATATGAACGTCTGCCCAAGCCCGATCTCTATGTTTACCTCCACCAAAGCGAGGAACAGTTGTTGGACAATATTCGCAAGCGGGGCCGCGATTACGAAAAAGATATTGATGCTGTATATCTGAAAAGAATTAAAGAGGGCTATTTCAACTTCTTTGCCCAACAGCAGAACTTTCCGGTTCTGGTTATCGACAGTACCAATATTGATTTTGTTGGCCTCCCTGAAAATTATCAATTACTGAAGGATACCATCTTTCAGCCTGCTGACTGGAATGGCCTGAAAAGGGTTATTTTGTAACTGAAATCGACCAACATTAACAAATATTTGCATTCTATCTGTTCAAATAACGTTAAATTTGCCCCTCAAACTATAGACGCTCACAACAAATTTTGTTCACTATGAAGAATGTAAAATTATTCCTATTAATGTTTGCGGCCAGTCCTGTATTGCTGTCGGGATGCGCCAGCCTTCAGAAAATGAAGAAAAATGCCGACAAAATCAGCTACACAGTCACTCCCGAAGTACTTGAAACACACGGCGGGGTGGTCGATTTAGGTATTCAGGGTCGGATTCCTGAAAAATATTTTATAAAGAAAGCCACGATTACAGCCACACCGGTAATCAAATCGGCAACCGGCGAAACTGCCTATACCCCTTATATCCTTCAGGGCGAAAGCGTAAAAGCCAACAACAAAGTTATCAGCTATACCGATGGAGGGAGTTTCAATTACAAAGGTTCAGTTCCATACAACGAAGGAATGCGTAAATCTGATTTGGAAATCAGAATCCGCGCTACAAAAGGCAAATCCACACTCGATTTTCCGTCACGTAAAATTGCCGAAGGTGTAATCGCAACCTCAACATTGGTCGATAACAGTCCGCTAACCATTGTTGGATTCCAGAAAAAGAAAAATACTACAGGAGTTTACGATCCAACAATCGATGTTTTCCAACGCATTGTGCCCGATCAGTATATTGCCGACCTGCTTTATCTGATCAACAGCTCAGAAGTGAGAGGCAAAGAATTGACTAAAGATGAAATTGCCCGCCTAAACAAATATATTGTCGATGCTTACACCGCTGACCGAAAAGAATTGAAAGGTGTCGAAATCTCAGCTTACGCATCGCCGGATGGCAAATACGACCTCAACTCGAAGTTGGCCGAAAAACGCGAAGGCTCTGCATCGAAAGTAGTAGAGAGCGATCTGAAGAAGAACAAAGTCAATACCGATGTTAAAACCAAGAATACTCCCGAAGACTGGGAAGGGTTCAAAGCGCTGATGGAAAAATCAAATATTCAGGATAAGGATCTGATTCTTCGCGTACTCTCGATGTATTCAGACCCGGAAGTTCGCGAACGCGAAATCAAAAACCTCTCGTCAGCTTTTACCTCGGTTGCCGACGATATCCTTCCGCAGTTGCGCCGTGCCAAAATCACAGCTGCTGTTGATTTGATTGGTAAAACAGACGATGAAATCATGACTTTGGCCCTGAACGACCCATCGAAACTGAATCAGGCCGAGCTGCTTTATGCCTCCACACTGACAACTGATCCACAGGTGCAGAAGAAAATCTTTACCAGTTTCACCAAAATTTTTGCTGACGACTGGAGAGGCTTCAACAATCTTGGCACGGTAGAATATAATCTTGGAGAAAAAGAAACTGCCGCTGCCAGTTTCCAGAAAGCAGATGAACTTGACCCGAAAAACCCGGTTGTTCAGAATAACCTTGGCGTTATTGCACTGAAAAACAACGAACTGATCAAAGCCGAAGAATTATTTGGCGCAGCAAGTGGTGCAGGTAAAGAGGTAAACGAAAATCTTGGTATCCTGAAAATAAAACAGGGACAATACGAAACCGCTGTTAAATACCTTGGCGAAGGTTCGCAGAATGTAGCCAACCGCGCGTTGGCCCAACTGCTTGCCGGCGATAACAATGGTGCGTTGCACACGCTGAACGGCGCTCCGGTTGAATCAGGCCGTATCGCTTACCTGAAAGCGATTATTGCCGCCCGCACCGCCAAAACCAGCATGTTTTACGAAAGCCTCGGCACCGCCATCAACAAAGATATCGCTTATCGTGCGCTGGCCCGTACCGATCTTGAATTTGCCAAATACTTCGACGAACAGAATTTCAAACTGTTGGTACCGTAATGGGCAATTACAACAATAAATGGGAAAGGGGGGATAATTTATCCTCCTTTTTTCATTTTGCCAGCTGACTATTTCATGCAATCGAACGATTCAGCCGTTGGGTCAAATATTCAGTGTAAATTTTACTTTTTTTCTTAAAAACTTCTTACAAAACAGATGAACAATTGGTTGCCTGATTTTGTGTCAAACGAATTTGATTATTTTAGCCATCACTATTTCAAACCGCTTCGATGAAAAATATTCTTCGCAATTTCTTCTCTGTTTCTACAGCCGGATTTCTGTTGCTGCTCACCGCTTTTATGCTTGGGTTTGCCACTTTTGTCGAACACATTCATGGAATCAAAGCAGCCAAAGCGTTGGTTTACAATTCGCGCATCCTTGAAATCTTATTACTATTCCTCTCGTTGGCAACCATTTATAGTTTTATAAGATTCAAGCTGTACCGGAAAGAAAAAATTACAATAGGGCTTTTTCACCTGGCATTTGTAACAATAATTGTCGGCGCAGCCGTAACACGCTATTTCGGGACCGAAAGCACCATGCACATCCGCGAAGGCGAAACCAGCAATACTTTGACGAGTGCTGAACAATGGTTTCACATTACGGCTACAAATAATGGCGAAATTACCAACTACGACCAACCTGTACTACTGGGCATCTATTCCCGAGGTACTGTTTCAGGAAGCCTGTCCGTTAACGGCGAAAAATTTCGTTTCCGCTCAACTGATTATATCCCGGATGTGCTCCCGGTACTACAACCGGATGCTGAAGGCGAGCCCATGATCGAACTAATTTTTGCCAAAGAAGAAGGGATGAAAGCTAAAATCCTGCGTCACGGCGAAAGCTATCGCCACGAAGGATATACTTTTTCTTTTGGCAAAGAGGGCAATATTGCTTTTAGCTTAAGCAATAATGGATTAGCTGTTCAATGCATGGACTCGCTGCAATCGGTTGACATGAAAGACAATCAGGCCACAATCCTACCTCCCGATTCGCTTACGGAAGCCCGCTTGCGGGTGTTATATAAAATCGGGGAAGTGGTTTTTATTGTGAAAGATTTTCAACCTTCCGCCAAGACGGATATCATGTCGGGTAACGGAAACGCGACCGGGACCCACGCGCTACGCCTTAAAGTTAGCTCCGGCGAAAAACAAAAACTGGTGACATTGTGGGAAAACGAATCAGGTATTGAGGAACCTGTCTCTTTTACTTTTGGCAATACTCAGTTTACAGCATGGATTGGGCCAAAAATGACAACTCTCCCCTTTTCGCTGAAACTGAATGATTTTGTTCTGGAACATTATCCGGGATCGCAAAGCCCATCGTCGTACGAAAGCCATGTACAACTAATAGATAATGAGCAATCTATTGATCAAAAAGCAGAAATATACATGAACCAAATCCTGAAACACAGAGGATATCGCTTCTACCAGTCGTCGTACGACAACGATGAAAAAGGGACTATTCTATCTGTCAATCAAGATATTGCCGGTACAACCATCACCTATATTGGTTATTTTTTACTTTTTATCGGAATTCTTCTGTCCATTTTCCATCCCAAAAGCCATTTTGCCGAATTGATGAGAAAAGCGGCCAAACCCTTATCCGCAATTCTTCTTATCCTGTTTACGGCACAATGGGCCAGTGGATCGGAAAACCAAATCACATCAGAAATAGCCAACCGTTTTGCCAAAGTTTGGGTACAGGGGCACGATGGCCGGCTAAAACCATTTACCACATTGGCTTACGAGGCAGTGATGAAAATGACGCGTGCTGAAAAATTTGATGGCCTATCGCCCGAACAAATCGTGTTGGGCATGGCCGCCAACCCCGACTACTGGCAAAAAAAACCGGTTATTGCCGTTTCTGACGACAAGTTGAAAGAGATACTGGGAATTACAGGGGGGAAAGCCAGTTACAACGATTTCTTTACCGAAAAGGGAAACTATAAATTATCTCAGGCCGTGAACGAAGCTTATCACAAAAATGCTGCGCTTCGGGGTACTTTCGATAATGCCGTCATCAAAACTGATGAAAGATTAAATGTGGCTTACATGATCTTTAGAGGCGATCTCTTTACGTTTTTTCCTTCAACCGACAGCAACAACCACCATTGGGAAGCGCCTCCCACAACAGTAAATATTGATTCAACTTCGAACATGGCCGCTACTCCTGCGCTATTTGGGAACTTTCTTCAGGCCATTCAAACAGACAATCAACCAATGGCCATCCAAATTATCGACCAAATCATTGATTATCAAAACAAATATAGTTCTATCATCCCTTCTGAAAGGAAACAAACCCTCGAAATCTGGTATTACCGCATCAATATTGTGAAGCTGCTTTCCCTGCTCTATCTGTTGGCCGGATTCGCAGCCATCTTTTTCTTCTTCAAGGCGTTGCTAAAAGGGAAAGAGGTCGGTGCAAAGATTGTTCAATGGCTGACCATTGTTTTAGCGGTTACGTTTCTGATTCATACGACAGGTTTGGGCGTAAGGGGATATATTTCCGGCCACATGCCCTGGAGCAACGGTTACGAATCGATGATCTACGTGGCCTGGACCGGAATTCTGGCTGGGTTAATTTTTGCGCGACGTAACATTATGGTAATTGGTGCTGCTGCTATCCTTTCAGGGTTAACCCTTTTTGTAGCGCAGATGAGTTGGCTGAACCCCGAAATCACCAATCTGGTACCGGTGCTGAAATCGTATTGGCTCACATTCCATGTTGCCATTATCACGGCCAGCTACGGTTTTGTGGGCGTATGTGCGTTACTTGGGCTTTTCAACCTGCTGATGGCTGCTTTAAGCAATAAAAACAACGCGATGAACGTTCAGCGGAACATCAAGCAACTTACCTATATCAATGAAGCTGCCATGATACTGGGGCTCTATTTTCTCACCATCGGTACCTTTTTGGGAGCTGTCTGGGCCAACGAATCATGGGGCCGCTACTGGGGCTGGGACCCCAAAGAGACCTGGTCGCTGGTGACCATATTAATCTATGCGTTTATCTCGCACATGCGCCTGATTCCTGGCTTCAGGGGTTGGTTTGCCTTTAATCTGGCAGCCATACTTGGACTTCTTTCGGTACTGATGACCTATCTTGGCGTAAATTACTACTTATCAGGGCTTCATTCCTATGGAAGCGGTAACGGGCTCTCCTTTCCGTCGCTGATGGCAGGCTTATTTTCGCTTATCGGAATCATTGCCTATTTCGCATGGCAAAAAACCAAGTCAAACAAGCTAAACAACCAATAAACAACAAGATAATTAAACAGATAATGGTAAAGCGTACTTTCGATCTTTTGGATCATTGCTTAAAGAACCATCCCCGCGAAGATGCCGTAGCCGGGAACTATGGGAAAGGCTGGGTTAAATTTTCGACGGCCGATTTTGCACGTAAATCTGAACTGTTGGCCATGGCCCTTATCGGCCTTGGCCTAAAAAAGGGCGACCGGGTAGCTACTGTCAGCGGCAACCGTCCTGAATGGAATTTTGTAGATATGGCCCTGTCGATGAGTGGGGCAATTCATGTCCCTGTTTATCCTACCATAAGCGAAGAAGAGTACCGTTATATATTCGACCATGCCGAAGTGAAAATCATTTTCATCTCGGATGATAAACTATACAAGAAGCTGGTACCGATTGCAGCCGAGATCCCTTCGGTCGAGAAGGTAATTACTTTTAACGATGTGGCTGGTGCAGAAAATATTACTTCATTGTACAAAAGTGGGGAGAAAAACGAAGCTCGACTAAAAGCGATACTCGATGCTAAGAAAAACAACATTACCGAAGAGGATGTTGCAACAATGATCTATACTTCAGGAACGACAGGAACCCCTAAAGGGGTAATGCTTTCGCACCGAAATCTGGTTTCCAATTTCACGGCTCATGCTCAAAACTATTCTCTCGGCCATGGGCACAGGGCACTCTCATTTCTGCCGCTTTGTCATATTTTTGAACGTTCGGTCAATTATAATTTCCATTATAACGGATTGGGTGTTTATTATGTCGAATCGCTTGGACAAATTATACCGGCCATCAAAGAGGTCAAGCCACATATGTTTTGCGCCGTCCCCCGTCTGCTCGAAAGAGTCTACGACGGGATTATGGCCAAAGGCAAACAGCTTTCGGGCATTAAAAGAAAACTCTTTTTCTGGGCAGTCGATCTGGGCAGTGATTTTGAATACAACAAAAAATTTGGACCCCTTAAACGATTGCAGTTCGCGATAGCCGATAAACTGATCTATTCAAAATGGCGCGAAGGATTGGGGGGCAATCTTCAAATCGTTGTTTCAGGTGGTGCATCATTGCAATCGAGGATTGCCAAAGTATTCGGAGCAGCCCAAATAAAGGTTATCGAAGGTTACGGGCTAACAGAAACGTCGCCGGTAATTGCGGTAAGCAATCTGGTAACGATGGAGGTTAAAATTGGCACCAATGGTCCAGTCCTTCCGGGTATAGAGGTTAAAATTGCTGAAGATGGCGAAATACTTACCAAAGGGCCCAATCTGATGTTGGGTTATTATAAACAACCCGAACTGACCAACGAAGCAATCGATAAAGATGGATGGTTTCACACCGGCGACGTGGGAATGCTCGAAGATGGCAAATATTTGAAAATAACCGATCGCAAGAAAGAGATCTTCAAGCTTTCGGGCGGAAAATATATTGCCCCGCAAATGATCGAAAACAAACTGAAAGAGTCGGTTTTGATTGAACAAGCAATGGTGATTGGCGACCACGAGAAATTTGCCAGTGCATTAATCTCGCCCAACTTCGAGTATCTCCATGAATGTTGTTCCGAAAATAAAATCCTTTTCAACGACAACGAAGAACTAATCAGTCATCCAAAAATCATTTCGATGATCCAGAAAGAGGTCCGCGATATCAACAAAACGCTGGGACAACACGAAGAAATTAAACGGTTCAAACTGGTTCCCGATATCTGGAGCCCCCAAACCGGCGAACTCTCACAAACATTGAAATTGCGGCGCAAAGTAGTCGAAGCCAAATATCAGGAGCTGATCGACGAAATTTTTGCCAACTCAAAAGATGAGTATTGAAAATTTGCATCACCACAAAATAATTCAGGCAGGCAAACCATTTACCTGCCTGAATTATTTTAATAAACAGTTGAAAAATTCGTCAGACCTGATACATTACCACGAAAATGGTTAATTTTGCGAGGCTGAAATTCAGCCATTAATATTTAACAGGACATTTCGAATCCTTTTATGGAGAAGATTCTAATCACAGGAGCTACAGGCAATGTCGGACAAGCGACATTACGGTTATTCCTGGAACGCAACTACCCCGACTGCGAGGTTGTTGCCGCCGTTCGGGATATTGAACGTGCGAAAAAAATCCGGGAGATTGCATCAGCAAATTTTGTAAAATTCGAATTCGACGAACCGTCGACCTATCGGGAAGCGCTTGCTGATGTAACAAAGGTGGTCTTAATCAGGCCGAATCAGGTAGCCGATGTCACACGTTACATTTTCCCTTTTCTCGATTATGCCCGGTCGGTCGGCGCCAAGCAAATTGTCTTTGTATCAATTGTGGGAGCCGAAAAGAACCGCATCTTTGCCAACCATCGCATCGAAAATCACCTGAAAAAACTCGAAATCCCCTATACGATTTTGCGTCCTTCGCTCTACATGCAGAATCTCTCGACCCTCCACCGTGCGGATATTAAAGATCATGACAGGATATACATCCCGGCAGGTGCAGGACTGGTCAATTACACCGACGTACGTGATGTAGCCGATGTAATCGTAGAGATTCTAACCCAGGAGGGGCACCAAAACAAAGCGTATGAGATTACAGGGCCTGAAGCCATGGATTTCTACAAAATAACCGAGCTCTTCTCGAAAGAACTTGGGCGCGAAATCAGATATGCCCGGCCGCTAACCTTACAATTTGTGCGGCAGAAACTACGCGACAAAAAACAACTGCCATTTATCGTCACCCTATCGTTGCTTTACGGAGCAGCCCGCAATGGCAAGATGGAACACATTTCAAATGTCATTCAGGAAATTACCGGACGTGCCCCCAGAAACCTGCGTGACTTCATCCACGAACACCGTGCGGTTTGGACAAAGTAGGCTTTTGAACGATTAAAAAAATAGCCTCTTTTTTGCCAATACCGTTTGAACAGAAGAAAAAACCTTTATCTTTGCACCGCATTTGCGAGGGTGCCATAGCTCAGTAGGTAGAGCAACGGACTGAAAATCCGTGTGTCCCCGGTTCGATTCCTGGTGGCACCACAAAGGTGGGAAAGCAAAAGCCTTCCCACTTTTTTTATCGCAAAAGCACAATGGTGCCATAGCTCAGTAGGTAGAGCAACGGACTGAAAATCCGTGTGTCCCCGGTTCGATTCCTGGTGGCACCACAAAAACTCCCTGAAATTCATCTTTTCAGAGAGTTTTTTTTATTTCTACACCTTCCAACTTTCAGGGCAAAAAGATTTTAAGGAAAATCATTCAAATAAAAATGGTTTTGTATCCGAAATTGCCCCTCGACTTTCTTCAAAAAAGAATTTCTCTTCGCCAAATGCAGGTTTCAATTTATCGAACCAGGTCGCGTTAGAATCGTATTGGGCAAAAAACGGAACATCTACCCACCGTGGATTGCGTCCTTGCAGAAAGCGCAACACAAAAACCTTTTCACCACCTACTTCGGCCACTCCCAAAAGCTGAATCTTCCCCGCATGATCGCTCATACTTGGCCCCCGAACGGTACGGCACAGCCCGCTAACCTGCCTGTAAGCACGCCTGAACGTATTCCAACACTTTTCCAAAGGTACTTCGAAATACTCTTTTGCCCCGGTATCGCGAGCAACAAACATGTAATATGGAATACACCCCAGATCGACTTGTTTTCGCCACATCTGAGCCCACAATTCGGGTTTATCATTGATATTTCGAAGCAATGGAGATTGGGTCCGTATCTGCGCTCCCGTTTGTTTGATACGCTTAATGGCCTGTTTCACCGCATCTGTCGACAATTCGTGCGGATGATTGAAATGCGCCTGAAACGACAGACTTTTCCCCTCGGCCGCAACTTTGGAAAACAATTCAATAATTTTGTCGCTATCAACATCGTTGAGAAAACAATAGGGCCAGTACGACAACGATTTACTTCCGATTCGAATACTACGAATGTGATTGTATTCGGGCTCAAGCAATGGTAAGATATAACGCTCAAGAATTGATGCATGCATCACCATCGGGTCTCCACCGGTAAACAATACATCCGAAACGCCTTTCTTCTGTTTGAGGTATTTCAACAACAAATCGGCCTCTTTCATCTCAAATTTTAATCCTGTCATCCCGGAGAATTGAGGCCAGCGAAAACAGAATGTACAATAGGCATGACAGGTCTGCCCCTGACTGGGAAAAAACAATACCGTTTCCGGGTATTTATGCTGAATACCTTTCAGTTTAATATCACCCAGATAAGGGATATTATGCTCCTGCCCTGCTGGGTTTGGATTTAACGAATAACGTATCTCTTTTACAGCCTGATCAATTTCTTCTTTATCTGCATGGCTTTCAATTAACCTCAGCATCGTGCTAAAATGTTTTTTGGAAAGCATCCCCTTTCTGGGGAAGTTCAAAGTAAAAATAGGATCTGTTTCGGGTCTGCTCCAGTCTATCAACTCATTAACAACATAGCTGTTCGTTTTAAATGGAAGCACCCTTCCAACAACTTCGATATCCTTTTTTATTTCTTCGCTTACAAATGCCATCTGCGGAATCGTGCGGAAGTTTTGCAGGGTGTAAAACTGTATTCTCTTCATCTGTTTCATTTTTTGATGATTTGACAATGATGCATAATGTCCCGAACAGACACGATAGATTCGACTAAAAGCAAACTGCTTCTTGATCCAAAAGGGGAAAACGATATTGGATTAAACCTAACAACCAACCTTATCTCTATCTGACTACAATGCAATATTTTAAGAACGATGGTTAATTCACGGATTTGAGTCTATGATAGGGTCAATAATGTTATTTCGAACAAATAGCTACTATTACCACTTATGGTTCGGGTTCGATCATACAAAGACAGGCAATGCCAAGTTGGAGTAAGCCCTAATACACGAATAATCTACACAATCAAATTTCATATAGGTAGAAAACCAATTGCTGTCAATAACTTGGCAACTCTTACAAAGTTATTTTTTTTTGGCAAGCAACCAAAAACATATTTAAAACACTTTCTTTCTTTAACTTACAAAAACGAATGAAAATCTACATGACATGGCTTACCTGCTTAAGCCATATTGCTTTCGTCAATCCTCGAACTGATAAATAAGCTATCTTTGTACAATCGTACGACAATTGAAAATAGAACAACAACGATGAGCAACGAAAACAACTGCCCGAAATGCGGTTCCCAGAATACCTATCAGGATATGAACCTGTGGATATGCCCCGACTGTTTCAACGAATGGAACCCCGCCGAACTGGCTGCTGAAATGCAACCGGAACAAGTACTCGATTCGAATGGCAACCTGCTGAACGATGGCGATTCGATAACCGTAATCAAAGATTTAAAGGTGAAAGGTGCGACATCGGCCATTAAAGCGGGCACCAAAGCCAAAAACATCAAGCTTGTCGAGAGCAACGATGGGCATAATATCGCATGCAAAATCGATGGTTTCGGTGCGATGTACCTGAAATCGGAATTTGTTAAAAAAGCCTAGCCGATTATTTACGTATCAGCGTAATCGCATTCATAAAAAAGAGCCAACAGGGAAAATCCCTGTTGGCTCTTTTTATTTAGTCAGTCGCTCCCGTTTGTTGACTTGCTATGCAATTGGTTTCAATGGCAAAATGCCAAGAACCATCAAAGATAACCGTGAGCCGAAGCGCCGATATGATTATCGAACCAAGCATTGGGACCAAAAGCCATTTGTACCCAGCCCACATATATTTTATTGAAAAAACTGTTGGCAGTAATTCCATAACCACTGCCTTCGTCATGAAGAATATCATACACATCGTTCTCACAATTTCTGTCGGTAATACTGTATCCCTCTCTGCTCCTTTTCAACATCATAGCTGTAGCCTGAACCGGATTTACATTTCGAACATCAAGCCTTTTCCATTCGGTATAGCGGGCATTCTCCCAGGTTCCACCTTGCCCCGGATTCATGGGCAACCCATTTTTATCTTTTGCCCCCACCGGAATGGTGATAACCCTTCGTTTCTGAAATGTGCGAATAACATCATTCAATGTATTTGCACAATCTTCAGTCCAGAATCCCTTGTATGGGGCAGCTGAATAGCCATTCCCGGCCGGATTCTCGGTTGAAGTACATCGAAGCATTCCATTTTCGAGTAAAAAGGCACATCCCACATGGCCCAAACCTCCGGCTCCGTTTCGATTTAAAAAGATATAAGCAACTCCGTCCATTGTCAGCGCATTTATTATGTTTTTATTATATCACCTTTCTCCAGAATAAGTATCCAAACAATCACCGCCAAAACTATTCGTACACATTGCATAGTGCGATATTCGACCAATCCTATTTATACTTTGCTTGCAGGTAATCAATCGTTGCTTTCATCACCTTCATTAAAACATCTGTATCGACATCCGACAATTTTTTAACATAAATGCAGGCCTGTCCCATCTTGTATTTTCCCAAACCCTCCAACAGGTGTTCGTGCTCTTTAAGACCTGTATAAACATACAGCGAGATGGCTGCCTTGCGGGGCGAAAAGCCAACCAGCGGCCAGTCGCCCTCCTGACGGCTTCTCTCCGATTTATAATGGTAGCTGCCAAACCCGATAATCGATGTCCCCCACATCCGGGGCTCGAACCCAGTGAAACCATGCATCAGCCTGACAAGTTCAAAACTGTCGTTTCGCTTCTGCTCGGTATCAGCAGCCTTATTGATAAACTCTTCGACACTCGCACTGTTTAGTTTGGTCTTCAACTCTGCCATTGCTTTATCTGTTTTGTAGTTATGGGTTTAATTTCTATTTTTTTCCTGAATATTCCAAATGGAACAACCATCGTATGGTGTGAGTAATTTTACCAACCCATTTTGCCCATAAATAAAAAAATGCGAAACGGTTTTCGGATAAGATAATAATGTCCCATCGCCAAATAAACTCCCCGAAAGCTCCCTTGCAATGGCGAGTTGATGCGGAGTTAATGCGGAGTTGATGCGGAGTTGATGGGTACAAAAAAAGAATTGGTTCAGTTCCGGATGTATAAAAAATTATCTCGTGGCTTTGTCGAGCCATGTTTGGATTGTCCCCACGCTGTTTGTAACACTCCCGCCGCGCAGGGCCAAACCGGGCACTATTTTTACATCGGGGCATAGTTTGCGGATATCGCGTTCGCTGGTGCCCAATCCGCTGCCTTCGTGGGTACAAAATGGCAATATGCTCTTTCCCGATAAATCATATGCTTCCAGAAAGGTGAAAACGGCCATCGGGAATGTCCCCCACCAGTTGGGATATCCCAGTATAATAACATCATATCTGGCCATATTATCGACAAAAGCAGAAAGTGCAGGGCGTTGATTGTGCATCTTTTCGGACAAAGCCACTTCGGTAGCTTCGGTGTAATCGGCAGGGTAACGCTTTACAGTCTTTATTTCGAATATATCGCCTCCGGTAATTTTTTGGATTATACCGGCTGCAACGGCCGTATTGCCCTCTTGAAGATCGACAATACGGCCATTCAGATAATTCATCCCTTTTCGCGAATAGTAGGCGATCAAGATCCTGGATTGTTTATCACTCATCAAAAAATATTTATATTTATACTTTCCAACCACTTAGCCATTTTACAATTGCCGGGTCGCGATGATCGAGGAAGAGGCTTTGACGGGTATCGAGGGTTAAAATAGCCTCCATATCGGCAACACTCAATTCAAAATCGAATATATTGAAGTTTTCAGCGATACGTTCTCTTTTCACCGATTTGGGGATAGCCACCACACCGCGCTGAATCAGCCAACGCAATACAACCTGCGCGACCGTTTTATTGTATTTCTGTCCGATAGTGGCAAGCAATTCGTTGCTGAACAGGTTATTTCGCCCTTCGGCAAATGGCCCCCACGATTCTATCTGCACTTTGTTTTCACCCAAAAACTGCTGATTTTCAGTTTGCTGACAAAATGGATGTGTTTCGATTTGATTGATTGCCGGAACAATATTGTTACACATGATAAGATCCATTACCCGGTCGGGGTGAAAGTTACTGACCCCAATGGCCCTGATTTTGCCTTCGCGACAGAGCTCCTCCATAGCCCGCCAAGCCCCGTGAACATCGCCGTAAGGCTGATGAATCAGATACAAATCAATATAATCGAGGGCCAGCTTTTTCAATGATAATTCAAAAGCTTTTTTCGCCTTTTCGTAACCGGCATCCTGAACCCACAGTTTTGTCGTGATGAATAACTCTTCCCGGGGCACCCCACTTTTTTTAATGGCCTTTCCTACTGCCTCCTCATTCATATAGGCGGCTGCGGTATCAATCGACCGATAACCGGTTTCGATGGCATCGATTACAGAACGTTCACATTCGCTTGCGTCGGGTATTTGGTAAACCCCAAAGCCCAGTATCGGCATTTCTATGCCGTTGTTTAATTTTACAGTTTTCATTACAGATTCCCTTTCGGTTAAATTTTTAAATCATTCGTCCCATTTCGTAGGCTCGATTGTAGGTATCGCTTTTTTTAATTTCCCCTTTCGCCCACGCACCTGTGCCATACAGCACCCCTTTTTCGACAGCCTCGTCGAGGCACGAGGTAAACCCCCTGAAACTTTCGATTGTGCGTTCCATTGATTTCAGGATTGAGTCGGCAGCAGCTACAACAAAATAGAATTCCTTTTTTCGAATCTCGCGATAACGCGCACATTTTCTGTCGATTAATGTCTTCATCTGCCCACTCATGGTATAAAAATAGACAGGTGTAGCCATTACGATGACATCGGCAGCCACCATTCTATCGAGAATTTCGGCCATATCATCCTGCTGAGGACAGCTTTTGCCACCGTTGAAACAGACACCACAACCGGTACAATAATTGATTTTATAGTCTCTGATAAAAATTTTATTGACCTGATGGCCGGCATCCTTTGCCCCTGCACTTATTTGTTCA
>CAYOJD010000046.1:0-22030 GCA_964404205.1 uncultured Prolixibacteraceae bacterium | reverse complement strand
CTTCATATCGTTGTAGGTGTGGCTTTGGGCATGGGGCGACTGTCCGTGGTTGCGTTGGTCGGGAACCCAAACCGTAAAATGTGTTTCCAGCTTTCGGGCAATGGTCAGCCAGTTGTCGGACGAACCGTACAAACCATGAAGGATAATCAGGTTGGGTCCTGAGCCTGATTTGCGATGGAATAGTTCTGGAGACATTATTCGTTCCGTCTAAGACATTCTTTGTATTTCAGGATGGTAAGCTCCAGCCCGATATAGAGTGCATCGGAAATTAGCGCATGGCCAATCGAAACTTCCAGCAGGCTTGGGATATTTTGATTGAAATAACGGAGGTTTTCGAGACTTAAATCGTGACCGGCATTCAGGCCTAATCCACATTTTTCGGCAACCAGAGCAGCTTCAACAAACGGGAGAATGGCTTTTTCGCGATCGAGCGGATAGTTGGTGGCATAAGGCTCGGTATAAAGTTCAACGCGGTCGGCATTAACAGCAGCCGCACCTTCAATGAATTTGGCTTCGGTACCCACAAATACTGAAGTTCGGATGCCTTTACTTTTAAATGCAGCAACAATATCTGTCAAAAAGTCTTTGTTTCGAATGGTGTCCCAGCCTTCGTGCGAAGTGATGGCATAGGGCGAATCGGGAACTAACGTTACCTGATGTGGTTTAACCGCCATAACCAATTCAATAAAACGTTTGTCGGGATAGCCTTCGATGTTAAATTCTGTGTTAACCAGCGGTTTCAATTCATAAACATCGGAATAGCGAATATGTCTTTCGTCGGGACGCGGATGGACAGTAATCCCTTCGGCGCCAAATTTCTCGCAGTTGATAGCTGCCAATGCAACATTTGGGACTGAACCACCGCGGCTGTTTCTCAATGTTGCGATTTTATTTATATTTACACTTAATCGGGTCATGGCTTATCTTGCTTTATTTCGGACTGCAATTTACGACATAGATTCGAATTAGTTAACAAATAAATTGAATTATCGTGCTTGCACAGGATTTGATATCAGAATCAATACCATCGGTAACACCAGGTGATATTGGTTCTAAGGTGTTGACCATGATGGAAATATACAGAGTGTCGCATCTGCCGGTAGTCGCAGGTAACGAATACATGGGGGTGATTTCGGATAAAGTATTGTTCGATGCCGAAGATTTCGACAAGCCTATCGGCGACTATATATCCGAAAGGTTATTGCAGCCCCATGTTCATGCCAGTCAACATATTTTCGAGGTGGTAGGAGTAGTTGTGGCACTTGGTGTGTCAGTGGTTCCGGTGTTGGCCGACGACCATTCGTATATGGGCGCTATTTCGCGCAACGACCTTTCGGTGAATTTGGCCGGCCTTTTTTCGGCTACCGAGCCGGGTGGAATTATTGTACTCGAAATGACCGAGTCGAACTATTCGCTATCGCAAATTGCACAGATTATTGAAGGGAACGAAGCCCGTATTTTAAGCCTGTATACATCGAAACCATCGCGACATACCACAGAACTTAACGTAACAATCAAAGTAAACAAGGTCGATTTGTCAGGAATAATACAGACTTTTATGCGCTACGATTACTTTATTAAGGGTACTTATCTCGATCAAACGAAGTTGAATAACCTGTACGACGAGCGGTATGATCAATTCTTGCGGTATTTAAATATTTGATAATAAATTTTTTAAATGAAAATTGCTCTGTTTGGCCGAACCATCAGCCCTGTTTTTTTTCCAAGTTTGAAACGTTTGCTCGACATATTGCATCTACACCATGTTGAAGTAATCGTTTTTGAACCTTTTTGCAGCTACCTGAAAGAAGAAGTTTGTATTGATGCCGCCCAGCGGGCTACCTTCCATTCGCACGAAGAACTGAAAGGAGTCGATTTCTTTTTCAGTATCGGGGGTGACGGAACATTTTTGCAGGCGGTATCGTTGGTTCGCGACAGTGGTATTCCCATGTTGGGGATCAACAGTGGCCGACTGGGTTTTCTGGCTGATGTGGCTCAGAGCGAATTGGAAAGTTCGCTCGAAAAACTTTTCAGTAAAAACTATTCGCTTCAACCGCGTTCTTTGATAAAGCTGGAAAGCGAGATAGGATTGTTCAGCGATTTTCCTTACGCATTGAATGAATTTACGGTTCATAAACAGGATACATCGCAAATGATTACCGTTCATGTTGAGGTAGGTCCGCATTACTTAAATTCATACTGGGCCGATGGATTGATAGTTGCCACACCTACAGGTTCAACGGCTTATTCGCTGAGCGTGGGTGGCCCAATCATTACTCCCGAAGCGGCTAATTTTGTAATTGCGCCTATTGCACCGCATAATCTGGCCGTTCGCCCGGTCGTTATTCCGAACGCCGAAATTGTGAAGTTGAGAGTCGAAGGACGTGGAAGCCGTTTTATGGCTTCGCTCGATTCGCGTTCAGCAGCTTTCGAACCAGATGTAGAGATTATATTGTCGAAAGCCCCTTTTTCGGTGAATGTGCTTCAGTTCGAAAATAATTCGTTCTACGAAACATTAAGGAATAAACTCTCGTGGGGCCTCGATCGCCGGAATTAGGGTTGCGATAAGGTTGGATATGAATAAATTTTGTTTTTTTGAGGTTTATTCGCAGCAGAAAAAGTGAAATTTGGCTTAATCTATTACTTTTGTAACTTTCAGAAATGCTGAATAGGACAGTTGATTTTTTAAAACGGTAATTTCCGAAATAACAATGAAAAGACTAATCGTTATAACCGCATTAATCCTTTCTGTGCTCCCGGTTTGGTCGCAAACATCGGCCGATTTGGGGATACAGTTTGGGCCGGCCGTTTATTGGGGCGATATTGAGGAGGTCGATTATTCTAAATCAGTCACCCCGTTTGTTGGGGTGCTTGGGCGTTGGAATTTTAATCCACGATTGGCCGTAAGAGGGCAATTGGTGATTGGAAGTTTGCGCGCAGAAGGGAAATTTCCGAATGCATTTATTGGTCAGTCCGATACCCGTTACGTGCTGGATGTGCCCAGTACGCAGGTTCCACCGCTTGAACTCTATGTCCGTGACAATACAGAATTTTATTATTTCGAACGGAATTTTCAGTCTGTTGAAGCGCTATTCGAATTTAATTTCAGAAAGTACCAAATGGGAAATCTTAAAAAAGAGCGTTACACTCCCTATCTTTTTGTCGGTTTAGGAGGTTTCTTTTCGCGGGCACCGCGTAAAGGAACATTAATCCTCGACCCATCAAGCACATCGATTCCGGGTTATTATGAACCATTTTACAATGTCGACAGGAATAAAACCAACGACCAGAATGCCGTTTCGCTGATTATTCCCGTTGGTTTTGGTGTTAAATACAATATCTCAAAAAGTCTTGGCGCATCGTTTGAGGCATCGGTTAGAAAAACTTTTACCGACAATATCGACAACCTTGACGACCCGAAACGGTTTCAGGATTTCGATCCATTGATTTCAGGAAGTTATCCCGATTCGTTTGCAGCCGATGCCGTCACAAACAGCGACTGGTATGCAACCCTCACATTTTCACTTTACTTCCAGGTGTGGAGCAGCAAAGGGAATTGCAGTATTTACGATAAAAAAGGACCGAGAAAGTATGGCCGGAAGTGATTTGAGTTTTGCAAAAATCCCTCAGCATATTGCTGTCATAATGGATGGTAATGGCCGTTGGGCCGAACAGCATGGTAACGATAGAATTGATGGTCATCGCCAAGGGGTAGAGGCAGTCCGCTCTACGGTTGAAGGAGCAGGTGAGGCAGGAGTAAGTTATCTGACTTTGTATGCTTTTTCGACCGAAAATTGGAACCGCCCTAAAGCCGAAGTTGATGCCCTCATGTCGTTGTTGGTTTCGGCCATAGTCAGCGAAACTGAGCATCTTAATGCAAAAAATGTTCGGCTGCTTGCTATTGGTAATTTAGAATCATTGCCAACTGAGGCACTTGTAAAACTGAATGAAGCCATGGCTTTGACCTCTTCGAATAACGGGTTAAAACTAATATTGGCATTGAGCTATTCAGGCCGGTGGGAAATTACCGATGCCGTTAAACGCATCGTCGACGATATTTCAAAAGGTAAATTGGACAAATCCCGCATCGATGAACATCTATTCGGGGTCTATCTCTCCACTTCAGGTATTCCGGATCCTGAGCTATTAATCAGGACCAGCGGCGAATACAGGGTTAGCAACTTTCTGTTATGGCAAATTGCCTATACCGAATTTTATTTCACCGAAAAGCTTTGGCCCGATTTCCGCAAGGAAGACCTTTTTGAAGCCATTGGCGATTTCCAGCGAAGAGAGAGAAGATTTGGTAAAACAAGTGAACAAATCAGAATCTGACATGTACAAAAAACTGATAATTTTTTTTCTGGCCATTTTTAGCAGTGCGGTAACCTATGCGCAGGTGGTTGCCGACAGCACAAATTTTTCGATCTATTACGACAGCCCAAAGCATTACACACTTGCCGATATTTCGGTAAGTGGTATCCGTTTTTTGGATACTGAGGTGCTCAAGAACCTTTCAGGCCTTTCTATCGGCGATGAAATTACCGTTCCGGGCGACCAGATTACCAGCGCATTGAAAAAATATTGGCGTCAAGGCCTCTTTTCAGATGTTAAAATCTCGGCCAGTAAAATTGTCGGTGATAAAATATGGCTCGATATCTATCTGCAGGAACGTCCGCGTTTGTCTCAAAAGAATTATTTTGGGGTGACGAAAAGCGAAAAAGAGGATATCGAAAAAAAGGTAATGCTCCTCATTGGCGGACAGGTTACCGATAACCTGATTAATACTGCCCAACGCCAAATCCTAAATATCTTTCAGGGAAAAGGTTTTTACAACACGGAGGTGAATGTGGTGCAACGCGACGATACTACCAAGCAGAACCAGGTAACGCTCAACATTTATGTGAACAAGAAAGAGAAGGTAAAAATCAGTGATATCGAGTTTGAAGGAACCAGTGCATTAAGTACATGGACGCTCGAAAAATCGATGAAAAAAACGAAAGCAAGAAAACTGGTCAATTTCTTCTCATCGAAAAAATTCCTTCAGGATAAATATGATGAGGATAAGATTAACCTGATTAAAAAATATAACGAAAAAGGTTACCGCGATGCCATCATTGTGGCTGACTCGGTTTACAAGGATACACTAAACAATACGGTTAAACTGAAGTATTGGGTTGACGAAGGTGAACGCTACTACTTTGGAAATATTCGTTGGGTAGGCAACACTGTATATCCTGACGAATATTTAAATCGCGTTCTTGGGATTAAGAAGGGCGATATTTTCGACCAGAAACTGCTCGACAAACGGTTAAGTGAAGACGACGATGCCGTATCAAACGAATACCTCAATACCGGATATCTTTTCTTCAACCTCAATCCGGTGGAGATTAAAATTGAAAGCGATACTATCGACTTCGAAATGAGAATGGTAGAGGGAACCCAGGCGACCATCAATACCATCGGAATTGTGGGTAATACCAAAACCAATGAGCATGTGGCCCGCCGTGAGTTGTATACCCGTCCGGGTCAACTTTTCAGCAAGGAAAATATCATTCGTTCGGTGCGCGAATTGTCTCAAATGGGCCACTTCAATCCCGAAACCATCAAACCCGACGTAGTACCTCATCCCGAGGATGGAACAGTGGATATTAACTACGAACTCGAAGAGCGTGCCAACGACCAGATTGAACTCTCTGGAGGTTGGGGTGCCGGAATGTTCGTAGGAACTGTTGGGCTTAAATTCTCCAACTTCTCTGTACGTAATATTGGAAACCTGAAAGCCTGGAAACCATTGCCAACCGGCGATGGACAGACACTTACACTACGTGCCCAAACCAACGGTTCCTATTACCAGTCGTACAGTTTCTCGTTCACCGAACCATGGTTGGGTGGGAAAAAACCCAACTCTTTTACCTTGTCGGTTTACTATTCAAAGCAAACTTCGGGCAACCAGGATTATTACTACGGAAGCGGCTATGGTGGTTATGGTTATGGTTACGGTTCGGGTTATGGCTATGGCTCGGGTTACGGAAGCGGTTACGATAGTTATTACAATCCTTATGATTACGAAATCACCGAGAAAATGGGGGTATTTGGTGCCGCTATTGGTTTAGGCTACCGTTTAAAATGGCCCGATGACTTCTTTACCATATATCATGAGTTTTCTTACCAAAGGTATATGCTCGACAACTGGAAGTATTTCTTTTTCCAGAACGGGAATTCAAATATTCTCAGTTTCAAAACGGTTATTGGTCGCAACTCTACTGATAATCCGCTTTATACCAAATATGGTTCGAATTTCTCGATGATGGTTCAACTGACTCCTCCATTCTCATTATTTTCCAATAAAGATTACAGTGACGAGGATATGCCATCTTCTGAACGTTATAAATTTATTGAGTATCACAAATGGGTTTTCAAGGGCGATGTTTATACGCCGCTTTCGCTGAATCGCAAGTTTGTGATGCGTACCAAATTCGAAGCAGGGTTCTTGGGATACTACAATAAATATCTGCGTTCGCCATTCGAGTCGTTCAAGTTAGGGGGCGATGGAATGTCAGGTTACAGCACATACGGTAGCGACTATGTTGGTCTTCGCGGTTACGAGAACAACTCGCTCACCCCATCGCGTGGCGGTAATATTTACGAAAAGATTACGATGGAGCTTCGCTACCCGATTACGCTCTCTCAGTCGGCCACCATCTATGGGTTGGCCTTCCTCGAAGCCGGTAACTCGTGGTACGATTTTAAGGATTTCAATCCGTTTAATATCAAGCGTTCAGCAGGTTTGGGTGTCCGTATCTTCCTGCCTATGTTTGGTTTGATGGGTTTCGACTGGGGATATGGCTTCGACGAAGGCTATACTTCAGGTTCCGGCGGGAGCCAGTTCCACTTTGTGATGGGACAGCAGTTCTAAAGCAATTTTTGGTCTGATTTTTGGATATACAGCTTCATTGATTTAAAAATATTGAACATGAAAAAGCTAGTTTTAATTATTGCATTGGTTGTGCTGTCGGTAAGTTACAGTTCGGCCCAGAAATATGCTTTTGTTGATACAGAGTATATCCTTGGAAATATTCCGGCTTACAAGGCTGCCCAGGAACAATTGGATCAGGTTTCGCAGCAGTATCAAAAAGAATTGGAGACCCTCCATGCCGAACTCGATCAAATCTTTAAAGATTATCAGGCTGAAGCGGTATTGCTTTCTGACGATATGAAACGCCGCCGCGAAGATGTTATCGTGACCAAAGAGAAGGAATACAAAAAACTGCAACGTCAGTATTTTGGTCCGGAAGGCGACCTTTACCAGAAACGCCAAACATTAGTGAAACCCATTCAAGATGACGTGTTTAATGCTATTCAAACAATAGCAGAACAGGGTGCCTACTCAATGATATTTGATAAAGCAGGAGGTATGTCGATAATTTATACCAACCCCAAATTTGATTTAAGCGATCAGGTTTTGCAAAAACTTGGATATAAGAATTAAACCATTAAATTTGCCAAATAATTAAAAAATAAACAGACCATTATGAGACATTTCTTAAAAGTAATAGCTTTTTGTACAGTACTTTTCATTGGCTCATCTGCCTCAGCCCAGACCTTAAAATTTGGACATATCGATTTCCAGCAGTTGCTTCAGGCAATGCCCGAACGTGAAGTTGCCCAGCAAGCTATGACCAAATTGCAAACAGATCTCGAAAATCAGCTTGGTGTGATGCAAAAAGAGTATCAAACCAAAGGACAAGAATATGTTGCCCAGGTAAAAGAAATGACTGATGCGGTTCGTCAGACCAAAGAAGACGAAATCCAGAGTTTACAGCAGAGAATTCAAACATTCACTCAGCAAGCCCAGGAAAATCTTCAGAAAGAAGAAGCCAAACAGTTTCAGCCTATTATCGAAAAAGCGCGTGCAGCTATCAACGATGTAGCCAAGGAACAAGGTCTGATTTATGTTTTTGAAGTCAACGGGGTACTCTATTATAATGCTACCCAGTCGACCGACCTGATGCCATTGGTGAAAACCAAACTCGGAATTACCAAGTAAGTTTCTACAACATTATACCGAAAAGGGTGCCAGTTATGGTGCCCTTTTTTTTCAATCTTTGACGGTTGTTGGTGGTCTCAATAATTATTGGAAGCCTGAGCATGACGATGGAAAGCAGATAACAAAAGACTATCGATGCCCTGATGCTTTATCAGGCAGAAGGATCATCCGGGCAGATTGCCAAAAGCCTGTCTAATGTCTGATAGCTAAAGTCTAAATTCTGAAATCTTTCATTACATTTGATTCACCAAAGCATCAATTATGACACTGCAAAACCAGCCTATTGGCGTTTTCGACTCCGGTTACGGGGGGCTGACTATTTTTAAAGAACTTACCCGCCAATTGCCGCAATACGACTATATCTATCTGGGCGATAATGCCCGTACACCTTACGGTTCCCGTTCGTTCGAAGTGGTTTATCAGTATACGCTCGAGGCGGTAAGCTGGTTGTTTGCACAAGGTTGTCCGTTGGTTATTTTAGCTTGCAATACAGCTTCGGCCAAAGCCCTTCGTTCCATCCAGCAGCGCGATTTGCCTATTATCGATCCTTCACGCAGGGTATTAGGCGTTATTCGTCCGAGTGTAGAGGTGATACCCGAAATAACCCGCAGCGGGCATATTGGTGTATTGGGAACGGTTGGAACAATATTGTCGGAGTCATATCCACTCGAGATAGCCAAGATTGCTCCTGAGCGGTTGTTGTCTGTAACCCAGGAGGCCTGCCCGATGTGGGTCCCTATTGTCGAAAACAACGAAATTGAGACCCCGGGTGCCGACTTTTTCGTGAAGAAAAATATCGACAACCTTTTTGCCAAAGACAACCTGATCGATACGGTTATACTGGGTTGTACCCATTATCCGCTACTGTCGCACGTGATTCGAAAATACTTGCCCGAGGGGGTAACACTGCTCGAACAAGGCACGATTGTAGCCGGCAAACTTGACGATTATCTGAAACGCCATCCTGATATGGCGGTACGATGTTCGAAGAACCAGAACCGGCAATTCTTTACCACCGAATCGGTTGAGGTTTTTGAACAACGTGCCGGTTTCTTTTTGGGCAATGAAGTGAACGCAATCCATATCAAGTTATAGAATGTTGGAATATTCCCCTTTAACAATAAAATATCGATGTTATGACTCCCGGAGACACAATCAGAAAATTTGTTGAGTTGTTTAATGGCAAGGATGTTAATGGGTTGGCCGAACTTTATCACGACGATGCCGTCAACCATCAGGTAGCTAACGAACCTGTAGCAGGCAAACAACAGATTAAAATGATGTTTGAGAATGAGTTTGCCGCAGCCGAAATGGTTTGTATGGTCGAGCATATATTCGAAGACGGAGAGTGGGCAATTCTGGAGTGGAAAGATCCGCTGGGGCTGAGAGGATGCGGTTTCTTTCATGTTATCGATGGTAAAATTAAATTTCAGCGGGGTTATTGGGATAAACTGACCTTTCTTCGGCAACATCACCTGCCGCTTCCCCGTTCTTAAGTAGATGATTAGCCCTTAACTTTTAACCTTTTTTAAGAAAGTTTTAACTATGCTGATTGTCACTGGGTTGAATCTGATATCAGCTTGTTTCGTCATTTCTGCAGGATGATTGGGTTAAACTTTGCCCTATTTTTGCTGTTTATCAAGTGTTACAATGTCATATTAAAACGAACAACAGGATATGAGAAAAGTATACTTTTCAATGGTACTGCTTCTTAGTGGAGCTATTATTTTCTCGGGTTGCTCATCCAGCAAAATGGCAACAACGAAAAACTCGACCAAAGGTGGTATCATTGGTGGTGCTGGTGGTGCCCTGTTGGGGGCCGGTATTGGCGCTTTGGCCGGGAAAGGCAAAGGTGCAGCTATAGGTGCAGCCATCGGTGGGGTCGTTGGTGCTGGTGCGGGTGTTATGATTGGCAAAAAGATGGATAAACAGAAGGCTGAACTGGAGAAAATTGAAGGTGCACAGGTCGAAACGGTAACGGATGCCAATAACCTTCAGGCCATTAAAGTGACCTTCGACAGTGGAATTCTTTTTGCTACGGGCAAAAGCGAGTTAAATGTCAATTCAAAAAATGCGTTGGCCAAATTTGCCGCCTCGCTGAAAGATACGCCTGAAACCGATGTTACCATTTACGGGCACACCGACAGTACCGGCTCTCGCGATGTGAATATCAAACTGTCGAACGATAGGGCTGAGTCTGTAGCCAAATTTCTGATTAATAGCGGAATCACTCGCGAACGCCTTACTACGGAAGGAAAAGCCTACGATGAACCGGTAGCCGATAACTCGACAGCCGAAGGCCGTGCACAAAACCGCCGTGTAGAGATTTACATTACCGCCAACGAGCAGATGATTGAACAGGCCGAACAAGGCACTCTGAGATAAAGATGGGTATCGCTCGGTGCAAGAAAATGGGATATCCCCATTTTCTTGCACCCCGGCAACCACATCGCTTAATTGGTTTTAGTTGATAATTGTTTGCTAAAATGAAAATATAAACCAGTCGTTAGCCTGCCATAGCTCTCTATATCATCCCCGCCGGAGGGAGCTCAATGCGGACTCAATGCGGACTTAATGCGGACTTAATGCGGACTTGACAGGGAGTTGGAAAGAAGTTGGCACGGAGCAAGCATCTCTCTGCATCGTTATAGATTTTTCGGACAGGTTGTGATAGAGAGCCCGATATTACAACAAAGGCATGGTGAAAACCATGCCTTTGTGATTGATATGACACTACTCAGTTTATACCAGTGCCTGATTCATTCTCTCCAGATTACTTTCGAGCACTTCGAGATAGCGTAGCTGGGCCAGTGTCCTTACCCGGTTGTGTTCGGGGTAAGCTATCTTGTAGTAAGTATCGCCGTTCAAATAATCGGTCAGGAAGCGGATAGACTGCTCCCATGCCATGTAGCAACACGAGAATCCAAGATTCTCTTTCTCTTTTTGGGTTAGGAATGTGCCACTCTCGGCAATATATCCTTTGGCAAATGCAGTATAATAGGCTGCATTGAAATCAATCTTTGTCAAATCGGGTTCGTCTTCCGAAGCTTTGTTGCCCAGAGTGCGGATGGCATCGCCAAAATCGAACAGGGCAGAGCCTGGCATTACGGTATCAAGGTCGATGATGCAGAGAATATTATCGTCCTGGTCGTAAAGCACATTGTTGATTTTGGTGTCGTTGTGGGTGATGCGCAAAGGCAACTCCCCGTTGTCGAGCCATTGTTGCAGTTGGGTCATCTTTTCGGCACGGGCCAGTAACCGGTCGGTTTCGGCACGTATCGATTCGAGCCTGCCGGCACGGTTTTCCTCGATGGCTTGCCGCAATTGCTGGTAACGGAACTTCCCGTTGTGGAAATTGGGTATGGTTTCTATTAATTGGCTACCCGACAGATCGGAGAGCTGAAACTGAAAATAACCGAAAGCTTTTCCGGCACTGTAAGCCTGATTGTCGTTGGTTACCTCTTCGATACCGTGGCTGTCGCGGATAAAGATCGAGATGGTCCAGAAATTGCCCTCTTCGTCTTTGAAGAAATAGTTGCCATCGTTGGCCGGAAGATAGGTCATCACCTTGCGGTCGGTATCGGTTTCGCCTTTGGCTGCCAATTTTTGGCGGATATGATTGGTTACGAGAACAATGTTGTTCATCATTCCGGCAATGTCCTTAAAAATCAGATGATTTTTGCGTTGAAGGATATAGTCGTTCGCTTGCGGGTTCACGGTACGGAGTAGGAAGGTATCGTTGATATGGCCATGTCCGAATGGTTTCCAGTCTGCAATAGCCGTTTCGAGTGCAAATGCACCCAATAGCTGTTTGATTTTTTGATCGTTCATAAGTAATTCGTGAATATGTTATTAGAGAAGTTATTTAGTTTTGAGCAATAAAAACCGAATTCTATTTCTGGTATGAATTGGTTTGTGCCTTAAAAAAGAAGACATCAGATATTTGTATTTTGTTTTACGTCAAAACCTGAATATCTGATGTCTGCTATCGAATGGGTTAAGAAATTATTTCCAGAGTTTTCCGGGATAGGCCCCATCGCGAATCAAAGCCCTGATGCGTTCCTGCACCATGGGTTTATCTTCTTTGTACGTAACGCCAAACCAGGGTGAGTCGCACGAAATGACTTTGGTGGAAATTCGGCCCGAGATGATGTTGTCGTTAATCAGCAGCGGGATATAGTATTCCGATTTCAGTTCGTTGCCCTGAGTTGTAAGAAATTGGCTGAAGCCCTCTTTCAGGTAGGCAAAAACATTGGGTTTCAATCCCCAGAAGTTCATCGATACCGGGGTATCTTCGGCCAAAAGAAAGCGCTCTTCACCCTCGTAGTAATGGATACCATCGGGGTCGCGCAGGATTTTAGTCCGCTCGACTACCGTTGTAAGGTTTCCCTTCTCGTCGGTATTGCAAACACCGCGCGAAACGGAACCATATTCCGAAAGGGTATTGGCAACGTTATAACCAACCATAGCATATTCTGAGTCGTCGGTCGATGTGGTGAGGAACCGGGCGATGGTTTCGTAGGCTTTTTGTCCGTAGAAATCGTCGGCATTGATAACGGCCATGGGTTCGTTGGCCACGCCGTCGGCCATCATCAGTGCATGACTGGTTCCCCAGGGTTTTTCGCGTTGAGGATTGAGTTGAAAGCCTTCGGGGATTTTATCGAGCGACTGGTACACGTAGGCCGTTTCGATTAGCCCTTTCAGTTTGGGTTCGAAGCGGGCTTTGAATGCCTCGGCAAAATCGGTACGGATAACAAAGACTACTTTGCCAAAACCGGCCCGGATAGCATCGAACAGCGAATAGTCGATAATGGCTTCGCCGTTAGGGCCTACCTCGTCGAGTTGCTTTAACCCGCCATACCGGCTACCCATTCCGGCAGCAAGAATCACTAATGTTGGTTTCATTCTGAATTGAAAATGTTTTGAATAAGATTATTATTTTCTGATTTTATGTCCCAAAAGGGCATAATAAAGGATAAACAAAAATCCGGGAACGGTAATCCAGTAGGCATCCTGTGCGCCAACGGCATCTTTCAAGAATCCGTAGATGGTTGGAATTAATGCTCCACCCACAATTGCGACTACCAGCAACGATGAACCTGCTTTGGTGAATTTTCCCAAATCGGCCATTGCAAGAGGCCAGATTGCCGGCCACATCAACGAGCAACCCAATGCCATAAACGAGATAAAGTAGATTGACATGGCCGGTGGGACCAATACAACCATTAGTGAACCGACGATGGCAATGAGCGAGAAAACCAGCAAAGCTTTGGCCTGACTGATGTATTTAGGAATGAAGATGGCGCCGAACAGATAACCGATAACCATCCCTACCGGGGCAATCCAGGCGTAAAGGTCGGGGTTGGGCAATTCGAGGCTGTTGGCATAATCAACCAAGGTGCCAAGCGAAATGGTTTCGACCCCAACATAAATAAAGAGGGTTATCATTCCCAAAATCAGGTGGGGAAACTGCCAGATAGAGGTTTTATTGGCTGCATAGGGGCAATCTTCAGCCGAATCTTCATCTTCGCCAACCGCTTTTACTTCGGGCAGCGGCGAGAGAAGGGCGAGAATTCCCAGCAAGATAAATACCCCAATGATTATCATAAACGGAAGGTTGATATCGGTCAACTGGACTTCGGTAACATCTTTACTAATGACAAACGAAAGGAACAGCGGAGCAATAGGCCATGCCAGTTTGTTGCAAATGCCCATGATGCTCATTCGTTTGGCGGCACTTTCAATCGGTCCTAAAATGGTAATGTAGGGGTTAACGGCAGCTTGCAAAAAGGCGTTGCCCATACCACTGATAAACGATGCAACCAGAAAGAGGGAGAGGCTTTCCATTTTTGCCGATGGGATGTAAAGATAAAAGCCCAGAGCAAACATCAGGAACGAGAGTGCCATCGTGCGTTTATAGCCGATTTTGCCAATGACCAGCGATGCAGGATAACCGAAAATCAGGAAGGCCGAGAAAGTGGCAGCCAGTACAAGGTACGATTGTCCTGAAGAGATATTCAGGGCTTTGTTGAGCAGCGGGATCAGATAGCTGTTGATACCCAGTGCAAAGCCAATCGCAAAAAACATTGTTCCAACAATGACGAGCGGAAAGAAATAGCTCTTCTTGTTGTCAGTCACAGTCATTTCCATTTTGTTAGTTGTTTTAAAATAGTTTGTATTAAGTTATATGCCGGTGGCGAATATACTTAAAATTTAATAAGTGAATAATTATTAAAGCTCATGAATGACCACTTCGTGAGTCGACAGGCAGAGTAGCAGCTACCATTTCCATCCAGTCCAATTATCCCTCATTTATAATTCTTCATTCCTCATTCTCCTTGTACCACCCCGAATATTTGTGGTAGTTGTTGGCTATGCGGTGAATTTCGCCGGTAAGCAGCTCGGGGCTCATCTCTTTAATCTTTTTGGCAGGTGAGCCGGCCCATACGCTTCCCGATTCGACAATTGTCCCTTTGGTTACCACTGCACCGGCAGCAACAATTGAATTGCTGTGGATGATAGCATCGTCGAGTACGACAGCATTCATCCCAATCAGTACATTATCGTGAATGGTGCAGCCATGCACAATGGCGCCGTGGGCTATTGAAACATTATTGCCAATATTGGTGGGCGATTTCTGATAGGTGGCGTGAATAACGGCGTTATCCTGAATATTGACATTATTGCCGATTTTGATGTAATGAACATCGCCACGAAGCACTGCCCCAAACCATACGCTGCAATTGTCGCCCAATGTGGTATCACCAATCAGTACGGCATTTTCGGCCAGATAACAGTTTTCTCCCAAAACCGGGGTTTTTCCCAAAAGCGATTTTATGATTGCCATGTCGAATGTATTTTAATTTGTACATCAAAATTAGTAATATCGGCGAATAATTTCGAGACCAGATTGACAACCCGTTTGCTATGAGACGCAGCAATGTTTTCTTAATATTAAATTAAATCTTTTTGGCTTCTGAAAATTATAAAATGTAAAGATTTTAGCTTGCAATGTTTATTTTTGTAAGCAAGACTTATGAATTTTATTATTTGATATCATCATGACAATCGAAAGAAAAGTGATTGAACTCGATGAGGTGGCTATCCGGTTTTCGGGCGATTCGGGCGATGGAATGCAGCTTACCGGTACCCTCTTTTCCGATACTTCGGCATTATTGGGAAACGATATTTCGACCTTCCCCGATTACCCGTCCGAAATTAGGGCGCCGCAAGGAACTGTTGGTGGTGTTTCGGGTTTTCAGATTCAGTTTGGGACAAAAAAAATCAGTACTCCGGGCGATTACGCCCATGTGCTGGTGGCCATGAACCCCGCTGCCGTGAAAGCCAATGCCAAATTTATGATGCCAGGGGGCACCATCCTTTTCGATGTAGACAGTTTTAATGAGAAAAATTTCGAAAAGGCCAAATTTGCAACCAACGATCCGTTTAAAGAGCTAAACCTGGAAGATTATTTCAAGGTGCCGGTTCCAATTACCAGCCTGACCAAAGAGGCGTTGAAGGATCTGGAAATTGACAACAAAAGCGTGTTGCGGAGCAAAAATATGTTTGCACTGGGTTTGGTTTGCTGGATTTTTAACCGTCCGTTGGGTTATATAGAAGCATATATCCAAAAGAAATTTGGTAAAAAAGAGATTGTTGTCGAAACCAATATGCGTGTGCTTCATGCCGGATACAACTACGGTATGAACCTGCAGCATATGACACCACAATATATTGTCCATCCGGCGGCCATCGAAAAAGGGACTTACCGCAATATCAATGGCAACCATGCAACGGCATGGGGTTTTCTGGCTGCTGCTGAAAAAGCCGGGCGGGAACTTTTTATTGGCTCTTACCCCATTACCCCTGCAACCGATATTTTGCAGGCATTGGCCGAGCGAAAAGATTTGGGTGTGAAGAGTTTTCAGGCTGAAGACGAGATTGCCGGTATTTGTACCACGATTGGGGCGGCTTTTGCAGGTGACTTAGCCGTAACAACGACATCGGGACCCGGTTTTGCCTTAAAATCGGAGGCATTGGGTTTGAGCGTGATGGCCGAATTGCCCATTGTTGTAGTGAATGTACAGCGTGGTGGCCCGTCGACCGGGTTGCCTACCAAAACTGAACAGTCGGACTTATTGCAAACCCTGTATGGTCGTAACGGTGAAAGTCCGGTAGTGGTTATTGCTGCATCGACACCATCGAATTGTTTCGACTATGCATTTGTTTCGGCTAAAATCGCACTCGAGCGGATGGTCCCTGTGGTATTGCTTACCGATGGTTTCTTGGGAAATGGATCGGAACCATGGAAAATCCCTTCGATGAAAGATATGCCAGCTATAACGCCAAGAATTGCAACTGATCCATCGGTTTTCAAACCATATAAACGCGATGAGGCCACTCTGGCCCGCGATTGGGCCTTCCCGGGAATGGACGGCTTCCAACACCGTATCGGTGGGTTGGAAAAGGATATGGCCGGAGGCGTAAGTCACGATCCTGCCAACCATGAAAGGATGGTGCGTATCCGCGAAGAGAAAGTTGCCCGTGTTGCCGATATGGTTCCCAACCTTAACGTATATGGCGAACCCGAAGGCGATTTGCTGGTGGTTGGCTGGGGCGGCACCCTCGGCCATCTCGAGACTGCCGTCAGGGAGATGAAAGGCAGGGGGTTCAAAATAGGGCTGGCCCACTTCAGCTATATCAAACCACTTCCAACCAATGTTGACGAAGTGTTTGGCCGGTTCAAAAAGATTGTGGTTTGCGAACTGAACCTCGGACAGTTTGCCAGTTATTTGCGCGATAAAGTACCCGGTTTCAGTTATCATCAGTACAATAAAATTCAGGGATTACCCTTTACGGTTCAGGAGTTGACCCATAATTTTGAAAAACTTATAAAGGAATAGCCATGTCAGAAATAGTGGAATATACATTGAAAGATTTCAAAAGTGAAGCCGAAGTACGCTGGTGCCCCGGTTGTGGTGACCACGCTGTACTGAATGCCATTCAAAAGGCTATGGCCAATCTGGGTATCCTGCAAAAGGACTTTGCTGTGATTTCGGGAATTGGGTGTTCGTCGAGGTTCCCTTACTACATGAGCACCTATGGTTTTCATACCATTCACGGCCGTGCAGCAGCAGTTGCATCGGGCGTGAAATGTGCCAACCCAAAGCTCTGTGTTTGGGAAATAACCGGCGACGGCGATGCATTGGCCATCGGAGGAAACCACTTTATTCATACCATCCGTCGTAACATAGACCTGAATATCATTCTTTTCAACAATAAAATATACGGGTTGACCAAAGGGCAATATTCGCCTACAACCGACCGTGGTTTCGTTACCAAAACATCGCCTGCCGGTACAATCGAGAATCCATTCGTGCCCGGTCAGTTAGTTCTTGGCGCCGGAGGAAATTTCTTTGCTCGTGTGGTGGACAACAATATCAAACATTCGCAGGAAGTTTTTGAACTGGCTGCCGCGCACAAAGGAACATCGGTAGTCGAGGTGTTGCAGAATTGTGTCATTTTCAATGACGGCATTCATGCTGAAATTGCTGACCCAAAGATGCGCGATGAGCGTCAGATATTTTTGGAACACGGTAAACCAATGATTTTTGGTTTTAACCACGACAAAGGGTTAATTTTTGAAAAAGGAAACCTGAAGGCGGTAAAGATTGGCGAAAACGGAGTGTCGATGAAGGATATTTTGATTCACGATGCTACCGAACCCAATGGTTTTATTCATCAGTTGCTTATCAATATGAAATTACCCGATTTGCCTGTGGCAATGGGTATTATTCGTGCAGTTGAAGCTCCTGTTTACGATTTGGCGATGGAGGCGCAGATTGCTGATGTCCAATCGAAATCGAAAATTAAATGTGTCGATGACCTGTTGATCAGTGGAAATACCTGGGTGGTATCGTAACGGTCAGAAACCCATAAAACACAGAAACCCCCGATCAAGTTGGTCGGGGGTTTCTGTTTCTTGTCTGGGAAAGGTAATGCGAAAATATAAAAGCATTTAAAAATCAATTAATTATTGGCAAATAGCTAAAAAGTACTTAATAAAAACGAACTATTCTTCAGCAATAACAAGAAATAGTTGAATTTTGGTTGGGCAAGCCATGTACAAAGTTCATGCCTTCACTTTTTGTTTGGGGAAGCAAAATCAGTACTTACATGCCTCCGCTTTTTGTTTGGGAAGCCATGCACAAAGTTCCTGTTGTTTCTGAATTTTTTTTACCTTTCAACAACCAAAAATTAGAGTGCAGGCTATCATGGAAAAATTTGAAAATATCTCCATATCATCAATCTATAAACGCCGTAAAACAGATCGCGATATTTTTCAGGAACTGATGCCCAACAAAGTCAAAGAGGTGATGCTCTTTGCCACGTTGTACGATTCGTACTCGATTGAGCGCGAGGGCCAGTTTTCGGATAAAATCTTTGGCGAATACCTGCAGTTAAACCTTTACGCTGCACCAAGGTTTACCAGTGTCAACACCCCCGAGGATGTAGTGAAGATGCTCAATACCCGCCATTTCGATTTAATCATTATAATGGCAGGCCTCGATAAAGAGATGCCACTTAAAATTGCAGAAGAGGTACATGAGTTTAAGCCGAGAATTCCAATTCTTCTGTTGGTAAACAACAACAACGACCTTGGTTTTTTTCGTAATGCAGCATTAAAGATGCCGTCCATCGACCGCGTATTTGTCTGGAACGGCAATTCCAATGTCTTTCTGGCCATGATTAAGTATATCGAGGATAAGCGCAATGTGGCTAAAGATACTGCGTTGGGCGGCGTTCGTATTGTGCTTTTGGTCGAAGACTCAATTGAATATTACTCGCGTTATTTGCCGTTGCTTTTTGCCAGTGTGATGACGCAAACGCAGGCGTTGGTCTCGGATGATTCGATTGATGAGCTGCACAAGATTTTTAAGTACAGGGCACGCCCCAAGGTTTTGCTGGTCAGTACCTACGAAGGGGCGGTTGATATTATCAATAATTATAAAGAATACCTGCTCTGCGTTATCTCTGATGTAAAGTTTTTGCACGATGGCAGTGATGATGAGGATGCCGGTATCGAGTTGCTTAAGTATGTGAAAAAGACACTCGAATATCCAATCCCGCTGTTGTTGCAATCGCACGATGTTGACAATGCGCGCAGGGCTGAAACAATTGGAGCCGGTTTTATCAATAAAAACTCCGATACCCTTTCTCACGACATCAACGACTTTATCAATACAAAACTGGGCTTTGGCGATTTCGTTTTCAAAGATCAGAATGGGAAAAAAATTGCGGTGGCCCGTAATATGCACGAGTTTGAAGATTTGATTGCCAAAGTACCCGAAGAATCGTTGGTTTACCACGGACAGCGAAATTCTTTCTCGACCTGGCTGATGGCCCGTGGCGAAATCAATATGGCCGAAAAGCTGATTCCTTATCGGGCAGAGGATTTCGATAACCCGGCCAAGATTCGCGACTTCTGCCTGAAGGTGTTTGCCGATGTGCGTGAAAAGAAAAACCGCGGACGAATTATCAATTTCGATCCCTTACTTATTTCGGGAAACCGTTACATCGTACGCATGGGGCTCGGCTCGCTCGGAGGAAAGGGCAGAGGTTTGGCTTTTATGTGCAATCTGCTCGAGAATATCGATATGAAAGCCATCATGCCGGGAATCAATATCCGTATGCCTGCTACTGCCGTGATTGGGGCCATCGAATTCGATAAGTTTCTTGAAACAAACAACCTCTTTGGATTGGCCTATCACCAGACCGATTTCCAATTGCTGAAAAAGGCTTTTATGAAAGCCGATCTGAGCCTCTCGGTAAAGGAACGCTTGCTGCAATATGCGCAACGCGTAAAAGGACCTTTGGCTATTCGGTCGTCGGGACTTTTCGAAGATTCGTTGCTTCGGCCGTTTTCAGGAGTTTATGCCACTTATCTGGTGCCCAACAATCATCCCGATGAAGTGGTCCGCTTCGAGCAGCTGGTCAGTTGTGTCAAACTGATTTATGCTTCGGTGTTTAGCGACGATGCGCGTGCCTATTTCAGGGCTATCAATTATAAAATTGAAGAGGAAAAGATGGCTGTAATCATTCAGCCGGTGGTAGGGCACGAGCATAAAGGAAAATTTTACAGCGATATCAGTGGGGTAGCGCAATCATACAACTATTATCCTTACTCGTATATGCAGCCCGACGATGGGTTTGCAGTGGCAGCAATCGGGTTGGGACAGGCCGTAGCGGGCGGCGAGAAAGCATTTCGCTTCTGTCCTAAATATCCTGCGCTGAACATTGGTTCGGTTGGCGATTTGTTGCGCGACACCCAACGGGAGTTTTATGCGATAGACCTCACCCGCAGCGAAGTTGATTTGGAAGAGGGTGGAGAGTTGGCTGCTATACAAAAATATCCGGTTACCGAATCGCTCGAAAATCTGGTGATGCATCAGTGTATCTCTACTTACGACAACCTGAATGACATATTGGAACCGGGTATAAAACCCAATGGCCCCAAAGTGGTTAATTTCGAAAATATTTTGAAATACAAACAAGTGCCGCTTGCCAATACCATTCAGTTGTTGATGAAGCTTTTCAAGCAAGCCATGGGTTCACCTGTCGAGATGGAGTATGCACTCGATCTGAGTAAAGGAGAGAACGGCTGGCCAACATTCTATCTGTTACAGATAAAACCACTAATCCGGCGGGAAGATGATGTTGAAATCGACCTCGATTCCATAGATCATTCACAACTTTTGCTTTTATCGAAAAAAGTGATGGGCAATGGGAGTATCAAAGGAATCAGAGATGTGGTATATGTCGATATTGATCGCTTCGACAGTACCAAAACCAAAGAGATTGCAGCCGAAATTTTTGAGTTCAACCGCATGTTGAGGGATGAAGATTTGAAATATGTACTGATTGGTCCCGGTCGTTGGGGAACACGCGATGAGTTTACCGGCATACCGGTGCGCTGGGCACATATCAATAATGCAAAAGTAATTGTCGAAATCGGACTGCCCAATTTTCCGCTTGACAGCTCACTTGGGTCCCATTTTTTCCATAATGTCACCTCAATGAATGTCGGATATTTCTCTGTCCCGTATATCGATGGGGATGAATTTCTAAAATATGGACACCTGGAACAGCAGCAACTGGTTCGTTCGGGCAACTGGGTGAAACATGTCCGGTTCAATTTCGATTTGGAAATCTATATGGATGGCCGCAAAAGGGCAGCTATCATCAGGGAAGGTTCGGTTTGATTGGTTGTTCGGATAGATTAATTTGCTTGCTGAAAGGGAGAATTATATTGATTATGTTGTTATTATATCAAAAAGATACAAATGAAAGCCTTTAAAATTACAGCGTTTATCATTCTTGGTCTGATTGTTCTGGTGATGTTGGGCCCGAGAATGGCCGAGCCGGTGCTAAATAAAGAATTACCGGTCATTGGTGGCAGTGTCGAACAATATGTAACCCGGATAGAGGCAGCAGAAAAGGTTCGTCCGGGAAACGAAGCCAAAATTGTTTGGGCTAACGATTCCTTGAAAACGCCAACTGAATATGTATTTCTGTATTTGCATGGGTTTTCAGCCAGTCGGCGCGAAGGCTATCCGGTAAACGAAAATGTTCCGAAGCTTTTGGGAGCCAATGCCTATCTGGCCAGACTCGCTTCGCACGGACTGGTAACCGATAATCCGTTAATCGACATGTCGCCCGATCGATTATACGAATCTGCAAAACAGGCGCTTATAATTGCAAGTCAACTGGGTCAGAAAGTAGTTGTTATTGGAACTTCTACCGGTGGAACTTTGGCTTTGATGCTGGCTGCTGATTTTCCCGATAAGGTGAACAGTCTGGTGCTCTACTCGCCGAATATCCAAATCAAGCAGAAAAGCGCTCAATTTCTCTCGATGCCTTGGGGGCTACAAATTGCACGGCTCAACTTTGGAGGCGATTTTAGGGTGACTGAAGATGATCCCA
>CAYOJD010000045.1:904-22904 GCA_964404205.1 uncultured Prolixibacteraceae bacterium | reverse complement strand
TAGTAAAGGGGGACTGAAATTGCATCCGAAGTTATCTCCGCCAGTCCTCATTTGCAAACGAGGGTAGAGGGGAGAGCGGCTAATGATTGTAGCGGGCGGGCTGTTATTTCAGGATTTGCGATTCGTGGAGATATTGCCGGTCGTTTTTGTAGATAAACAGACAGCTGCCCCCTTTGATGGTCTCGGCTACCGGTTGAATCATTTCGGGCGGGAGCGACGGACAGCCGTAACTGCGCCCCAGTCGTCCGTTCTTTTGGATAAAGCTTTCGGTGGCATAATCGGCCCCGTGGACAATAATCTCGCGTTGCTGTGCCTTGTCGTTGATTCCCTTTTCAATCCCTTTCAGGATAACCGACAGCCCTACTTTGGGCCCAATGGCAATGTTCTGTGTGATATAAAACCCAAGGCTGCTCATAAATGAGCCTGAGGTGTTCGAAAACTTCTCGGCATACTCGCCACCGGTATTGCGTCCGTGGGCCACGTAAGTGTTGTATAGTAATGTCTTTTTGTAAAGGTCGATAACATACATCCGTTTGTGGTTGCTCGATTGGGTAAAATCGATAATGGTGAGGATGTTGTTGTTCAGGAGTTGCCCTTCGGTTTTTAATTTTTCCAGTCCGCGGACCGCCAATTTGTAGGCTTCGTACGACAGCCCCAAATCGCCCAGGTGCAACGAGGCGTAGACCTCGTCTTTACGGGTTTCGTCGGGTAGTTTTTCGGCTCCTGCCTGATAAAACGAGGGGAGCAACATCAGCAATATAAATATCAATCGTCTCTTCATGCTTTCGGTCTTCGCCAAAGCGACCTTTTTCCAGCCATTTTTGGCAGAGTCGCGGCTACTTCACTCCGGTAATCGTACCGGTTTTTGTTGTTTTTACAGTTCAATACGGCAAATATTGGAGGCCGTACGTGGTGCAAAAATAGTTTTTATTGGAGAAGTAGAGCCGTTTTTGAGAATTTTAACATTTACTAACCCAAAGGGAATGAATATTTTATCTTATGTTATAATGGTTCTGCGTAAGTGTGTTCGACGGATTAATTTTCTTGAAATGAATGGTTTAAATCCTTTTTTGTGCCGGGCGGGTTACTATTCAGCGGTAGTCTCTTCGACGGCAAGTTGATTGTTTCCTATAATGATGTCGAAAAGGCTGTCGTCGCGACGATAAACATCATCGTAAAAGAAAACTTTTCCGTTGTCGTCAACCCATGCGGTGAAGTAACCAATATAAACCGGTATTTTCTCTTTTAACGAATACCACTTCTCGACACCGGCATTCATGGCCGCATCGATTTTTTGCGGTGTCCAGGTCGTATCGTTCTCCATGATTTTTACCGCCAAATCACGTGGTTTGGCTACTCTGATACAGCCGTGGCTAAAGGCCCTCTCTTCGCGGGCAAAGTGACTTTTGGATGGGGTATCGTGCAGATAGATATTGTTGATGTTGGGGAAAAGAAATTTAACCAGTCCCAGCGAGTTCTTTTTCCCGGGTTTTTGCCTTACCTGCCCGTTGACCCATTCCATGTTGTGTTTGGCCAGGTAATTGGGATCTTTCTTGATGCCGGGTTTAACCTCCTTCTCAACAATGCTGTTCGGGACATTCCAATAGGGGCTAAATACAATGGAACTCATATTGGCACTAAATATCACGGTTTTGCTCATCTCTTTTCCCACAACAACCGGCGATTCGAATACCATTTCGCCGTTCCGGCTGAAATAGAGCATATAGGAGGGTATATTGACAAAAATGAATTCTTTGGCTTTCAGCAATTCGGGTGAAATCCAACGGCAGCGTTCCATATTCACCACAATTTTTTCGATGCGCTCCTCTACCGGGATATTCATCTCGTCGACCAATGATTTGGTAATAACCGGTTTTGGATTTTTGCCGGTACGCAATTGGTATTGCTGAATGGCTTCGCCGAGGGCTTCATTGAACAGGTTGCTGCTGTCGGGTACGGCTAAATCTTCCGAGATAACCAGCCGTTCTTTAACCGAGGCAATCACCTGTGCGGTATCGCCTATTTTGTACGACTTCACTTTAGCGTTCCATTCGATGGCTTTCCATCCGCCTTTTTTCTGGATTTCCCGGTATTTCTTCAGCATATTGCGCAACTTGAAATATTGGTCAAATAGCTCTGAATCGGGTTTTTCCAGAAAATTAGGGTTTAAAAGTACCGAATCGAGCATATTCCTGTACGATACCTGTTTCTTGGGCAGCAGCCATTCGGTAGCGGCCACTGTTTTGTCGTCGAGCCCTTTATAGACATTTTCGGAATAAAAAAGGAACATGTTGGTTATCATCAATTCGGTTTGGGTGGGAGAGAGTGTATTCTCAGTCGATGCTTCAAAAATTCCTTCGGCTTTATCGATATAGGGGAATGAAGAGTAGACACCTTCGCTGGCAATCGACTTGATTTTGCCATAGAGCGATTGGGCAAATTCAATTATTCCGGTTGTGTCGGACCAGATGTAGTGGTACTGATGTTTTTGATATATCAGTTTCACATTCTGGTCGTATTGTTGCAGGTTGGGAAACTGTGCAAAGAATGAGTCAATGGCCAGACTATCGAATGTTTCAATATTTGTCCGGTTAATGCTGCCTTGCAAATCAAGATTTAATTCAGAAGTTGTTTTTGTTGTCTGACGACACGAGATGGTAATAACTATCATCGTAATAGCCAATCCATTAAATAGGAAAGCGTTTTTCATAGGAGAGACGGTGAAATTTTCTCGGCCTGTAAAACTACAATTTTTCGGCAATGGAATACGTAACGTGTCAATATTCAACTATTTTGTCGATTACCAACTGTCGCATTGTTTCGCCATCCTTGAGTTTATACTGGAGTTGCCGCATACCTCCGGTCGGTTTGGCATTTGTATCTCCCGGCTGATAGATAGGGAACCGCTGCACGAGGGTGCTTTCGACAATGGCAAATTCATCGTGCCCCATATAGCCGTTGTTGGCTTTCTGATTATCAGCGATACTGGGGAAAGCAATTCGGCTCATCGATTTTCCATTGTTGACCGAATAACCAATCACAGAGCCGTAGCTGCCACTTCCGGCAGATTGGGTATAAACCAATACTTCGGGAAAGCCATCGATATTGAGATCGCCAATTTCGGCATTTGCAACATTGCCTTCGATGGGTATAACGGCGCTGCTGGTATCAGCACTCAGGCCGATGGGTTGTATGGTAAGGGTTTTCCCGTAAACCATTACTGAAAAGAAGTATTGGTTCATGTTAAGGGCTTTGCGGAAAATAGCTTTGTCGATTTGGACGGTGTCGAGTGGTTCGGCCAGTTTACGGTATTTTCCTTCCAGAGTAGCACCACCCGAGCAGAAATAGTAGAGATTGGCATCCGGGTTATTCGATTCCGGCAAAATGGTAAGTGTGTCGTTTGCAAAAGCAAAAAGTATTTTAAATCCTTCGTATTGAGCCTGAAAAGTATCGGAGGCTGCAATTCGGTATGCTTTGGCATCGAAAGTACAGGTTGGTTTTTTGATGTCGGCTCTCGAACGGACTGAGATATCGAGTGTGGAATCGCTCAGTTCATTTACTTTTACAGCAACCCAGTCGTATCCATCGTTGCGTTGGGGGTATGCATCAGACACATAATTTCCTGAGGTAGTAATGCCAGCTTTGGGGTGTTCGGCCCTTTTGTTGGATTGTGAACAGCCTGTTCCTAAAATAGCCACTAAAGAAAATATGGCTAAGTTTAAGCTTTGTTTTTTCATTTTTCGCAGATATTTACAGTTTTCAACCGAAGGCAAGATTGGGTCAAATGTTATCCCAATTATTCCAGATAACAGACTATTATTTGTTTGGTTCAAAATTAAAAGGCTGTTCCTTGCGAAACAGCCTTTTAACAATATTGATATCCAAAATTTACAGTCCAAGGTCTTTCATCACCTGGTCGACTTTGGCATTGGTCTGCTCGTCGGCCTGATAGTAGCCATCGCGTGATGCGAGCGGGGCCGTGACTTCGATATAGAATTTGATTTTGGGTTCAGTTCCCGACGGGCGTACCGAAACCTTGGAGCCATCGACGGTATAGAATTGCAGCACATCGCTGGTCACCTTTTGGGCAATCGGTTTAACTTCGCCGGTCAGAATATTTTTCTCTTCGAGGGTGCTGTAATCTTTTACAACAGCCAATGGTGAGCCTGCCAGCTGTTTGGGCGGGTTGTTGCGGAAGTTGACCATCATCTGTACAATCTCTTCGGCGCCGCTCTTTCCGGTTCGGACAATATATTTCATCTTCTCTTTCGAATAGCCGTAAGTAACATAGATTTCCTGCAACAGTTCGAAAAGGGTACGTCCGTTGTCTTTGGCCCAGGCAGCAATCTCGGCCATCAGGGCACACGAGCTTACGGCATCTTTGTCGCGTACGAAGTCGGCAGGCAGAAAACCAAAGCTCTCTTCGCCGCCACCGATATATTGCTTGATGCCTTCGTTTTCACGAATCACTTCGGCAATGAACTTGAAACCGGTATAACAGTCGTAGTATTCCACGTTGTTTTTCCTCGCAATGGTGGCTACCAGTTCCGATGTCACAATTGTTTTGACAATATACTCTTTGCCTTTCAGCAGCCCCAGTTCTTTCCGTTTGGTAATGATGTAGTAGAGGAAGAGCAGTACGGTTTGGTTCCCGTTGACCAGTATAAATTCGCCTTTGTCGTTTTTCACGGCAATGCCAATGCGGTCGGCATCAGGGTCGGTTGCCATCACCAGGTCGGCATCGGTTTCGCGGGCTTTCTTCAGCGCCAATTCAAGTGCAGCTGGCTCTTCGGGATTGGGCGATACGACAGTAGGGAAGTTGCCACTTACCACATCCTGCTCGGGGATATGGATGATATTGGTGAAGCCCATTTTGGCCAGCGCCATGGGCACCAGTTTTACGCCTGTCCCGTGGATGGGGGTGAAGACAATTTTCAAATCTTTCTGTCGCTTTACCACTTCAGGGTCGAGCGAAACGGTTATCACTTTGTCGAGATAGCGCTGATCCATGTCGTCGCCCAGAATGGTGATATTCTCTTTTGGGCCATCGAATTTAATGTCGCCGGCTTTTACTTTACCTACTTCGGCAATGATATTTACATCGTGTGGTTCGACAATTTGTGAGCCGTCGCCCCAGTAGGCCTTGTAACCATTGTACTCTTTGGGGTTGTGCGAAGCGGTAAGGATAATCCCGCTTTGCAGTCCCAACTCCCGGATGGTAAATGAAAGTTCGGGGGTAGGGCGCAGATCTTCGAAAAGGAAGACTTTAATTCCGTTGGCAGAGAAGATACCGGCAGCCACTTCGGCAAAGAGGCGGCTGTTGTTGCGGCAGTCGTGGCCAATGCCTACCTTTATTTCGGGCAGATGGTGGTAAACCTGTTTCAGATAGTTACTTAATCCCTGGGTGGCAGCACCAACGGTATAGATATTCATACGGTTGGAGCCAACACCCATAATGCCGCGCAAGCCACCGGTACCAAATTCAAGGTCGCGGTAGAAAGCGTCGACAAGGGCTGTTTTATCTTCCTGTTCGAGGAGTTGTTTTACCTCTGCTTTGCTCTTTTCGTCGTATTGGCCGGTCAGCCATTCATTGGCTTTTTTCAATACATCGGCCGGAATTTCAGTTGGTTTCATCATGGTATCTGTTTGTTTTTATTGATATTATCTTGGGTTAACGGGCTACTTCGGTACTTCATTCAGTTGGGCGACGCACTCCCGAAGAGCGTCGCGCCAGTAGGGAATTGATAGCTCAAATATAATTTTGATTTTTGATTTATCGAGTACTGAATAGGCAGGGCGTTGGGCTGGCGTAGGGTAGCCTGCCGTTGCAATGGGGAGTACCCTGCACTTTTCGATATTGGCCATTTCGAAAATGGCTTTGGCGAAGTCGTACCAGCTGGCCACTCCTTCGTTCGAATAGTGATAAACGCCCGACTGGAACGGTTTAAAACCAGTTTCGCAATGGGCAATAATTTGCAGGATGGCTGATGCCAAATCGTTGGCAAAGGTGGGCGTTCCAACCTGATCGGCGACCACATTGAGCGCCTCTTTTTCGTTCCCCAGACGGAGCATTGTTTTGACAAAATTATTGCCGTAGGCAGAGTATAGCCACGCAGTACGAATAACGATGGCTTCGGCCCCGGATGAAAGGATAGCTTGTTCGCCGGCCAGTTTGGTGCGTCCATATTCCGATTGAGGGTTTACCGTATCTTCTTCGTGGTACGGACGTGAATTTTCGCCATCAAAAACATAATCTGTCGATATGTGTATCAGTTTTGACGGGTAGGATTTACACGCTTCAGCCAGATTCTTTGGTGCATCACGGTTGATTCGCATGGCCATTTCGCTATCCTGTTCCGCCTTGTCAACAGCCGTGTAGGCCGCACAGTTGATTACATAATCGGGTTTTTCTGTTGCAAAAAAACGGGAAACGGCATCGGGTTGGCAAAGGTCAAGTTCGGCCACATCGGTATAGATAAACTGGAATCCGGCAAATTGCACAGCCTCCTTTCTCAAAGCAGTTCCAAGTTGCCCGTTCGCTCCAGTAACTAAAATTTTCTTCACAATAAAAATAGTTTGTAATGAATTTTTTAAACGTAAGGCCATCGTGGCCGGCGTTTTGTTCTCTCTATAACGACAAAGGTAAAGAATTAGTTGCCCTAATCAAATGATATCGTTGCCCGACGACGGATAAAAGCATTGTCGAATAAGCAGATTTTTCGTGAATTAACGGCAAAAAAATAATTTTTGAGGGGTTTGATATTTGGTTATTTCGTCATACCTTTGCGGCGCAGAACAAAATAATGTCTAATTTATTAATTTTAAGACTCTTTTAGATGAGCGAAAACAACGAAAACCTCGAATTGAACGAAGCAGTTGAGAATAATGCTGCTGAAGTTGAAGCCACTCCCGTGGTAGAAACCCAAAAAGTTGCCTCTGCAGTTGCAGAAGAAGAATTTGACTGGGATGCCTTCGAAGGCAAAAAAGCAACCGGAGCCTCTGTCTCAAAAGAACAGATGACTGACCTGTACAATAACACTTTCTCTATCCTTCAGGAAAAAGAATGCGTTGACGGTACAGTTATTTCAATGAACAAACGCGAAGTTGTAGTCAATATTGGTTACAAATCGGACGGTATTGTTTCAGTAAACGAATTCCGCTACAACCCGAACCTCAAAGTAGGCGACAAAGTTGAAGTGTATGTCGAAACGTTGGAAGACAAGAAAGGCCAGCTGACCCTTTCGCACAAAAAAGCACGCGCAATGCGTAGCTGGGACCGTGTCAATTCAGCGCTGGAGAACGACGAAATCATTACCGGTTACATCAAATGCCGTACAAAAGGCGGTATGATTGTCGATGTATTTGGTATCGAAGCTTTCTTGCCAGGATCGCAAATTGATGTAAAACCCATCCGCGACTACGATATTTATGTGGGCAAAACGATGGAATTCAAAGTGGTTAAAATCAATCACGAATTCCGTAACGTCGTTGTTTCACACAAAGCGCTTATCGAAGCCGAACTCGAACAGCAGAAGAAAGATATTATCTCGAAACTGGAAAAAGGTCAGGTACTCGAAGGAACGGTCAAAAACATCACCTCGTATGGTGTATTTATCGACCTTGGCGGCGTAGACGGTTTGATCCATATCACCGACCTGAGCTGGGGCCGCGTAGCCCATCCGAACGAAATTGTTCAGCTCGACCAGAAAATCAATGTGGTTATCCTCGATTTTGATGATGACAAAAAACGTATCGCACTTGGCTTGAAACAACTTGCTTCTCATCCGTGGGATAGCCTTAGCTCAGAACTCAAAGTGGGCGATGTAGTGAAAGGTAAAGTAGTGGTGATGGCCGATTACGGAGCATTCATCGAAATTGCTGCCGGTGTTGAGGGCTTGATCCACGTATCAGAAATGAGTTGGTCACAGCATCTTCGTTCGGCTCAGGACTTCCTGAAAGTTGGCGACGAAGTTGAAGCAACTATTCTTACCCTCGATCGCGAAGAGCGCAAAATGTCTCTGGGAATCAAGCAGATGAAAAATGACCCATGGGATAAAATTGAATCGAAATATGCGATTGGTTCAAACCACACTGCCCGTGTCCGCAACTTCACCAACTTCGGTGTATTTGTTGAAATCGAAGAAGGTGTTGATGGATTGATCCATATCAGTGATTTGAGCTGGACCAAGAAGATCAAACATCCGTCAGAATTTACTTCAATCGGTGCCGAAATCGAAGTACAGGTATTGGATATCGACAAGGACAACCGTCGTTTGAGCCTTGGCCACAAACAATTGGAAGAAAACCCATGGGATGTGTTCGAAACCATCTTTACTGTTGATTCGGTTCACGAAGGTACCGTTATTGACCTTTTCGACAAAGGTGCTGTAATTGCCCTTCCTTATGGTGTTGAAGGTTTTGCCACTCCGCGCCACCTTGTGAAAGAGGATGGTTCGCAGGTAAAACTGGATGAAAAACTCGAATTTAAGGTTATCGAATTCTCAAAATCGGCCAAAAGAATCATCCTTTCACACTCACGTGTTTACGAAGATGTAAAGAAAGGTGAAGAAACTGCCAAGAAAAAGGCAGTTGCCAAACAGACCCAGAAAGGTTTGAAAGCAGTAAAAGACAATATCGAAAAGACAACTCTTGGCGATATCAGCGAACTGGCTGCCCTGAGAACCCAAATGGAAGAGAAAGAAAAAAACGATAAATAGTAGTTTATTCCGTTTAATTTCTTAATTTGTGGTCATGAACTTCGATATCCAGAAATTAGAGAGTCATACCTATATTAAGGTGTTAAATGAGAGACTTGACAGTTTGATTTCTCCGGATCTCAAATCAGAGATTGTTCTGATGGCGGGAGAGGGTGTGAATCAGATTGTTCTCGACCTGTCGGATTGCGGTTATTGCGACTCATCGGGTCTAAGTTCAATTCTCGTCGGAAACCGTGTGTGCGAAGAGGCTGAGGGAACGTTTATCCTTTGCGGGTTAACCCCTCCGGTCGAAAAACTGATTAAATTGGCCATGCTGGATACCATTTTAATCATAGCCTCCGGGAAAGAGGAGGCCGAACGATTGCTCCAAAAGAAATTAGAGCTTTAATACAAACAGGAAACCCGGTCGGAAACGAACGGGTTTCTTTTTTAATTGTTTTTCATCGCAATTTGACGTAGGTTTGATCAATAACATTTAACGATGGTCCCATTTTCAGTTACCATTTTGGGCAGCAGTTCAGCATTACCCACATCCGACAGGTTTCCGACATCGCAAGTCGTTACCCTTAACGAGAAGCTTTTTCTTATTGACTGTGGAGAGGGGACTCAAATCCAGTTGCGAAAATTTGGGATCAAGTATGGCCGAATCAACCATATCTTTATTTCACATCTTCATGGTGATCACATTTTTGGCCTTCCCGGACTAATATCAACGCTTGCCCTCTACGGCCGCAAAGGCGAATTGCACATACATGCCCATTCGGACCTGAAACCGATGATGGATGGGTTCATGAAACATATGCAAGAGATTACCGATCTCAAAATTCTCTATCATCCGTTGAACTTTAGGCGAAGAATGACCATTTACCAAGATGATAAAATTGAGATTGAATCGTTTCCGCTGAAGCATCGAATTCCCTGTTGCGGTTTTTTGTTCAAGGAATTGCCTGCTGAACTACACTTGCGCCCCGATGCATTAAACGAATATAATGTTCCCGTTTATCAACGTCAAGCCATCAAAAGAGGGGCCGATTTAATTCTCGAAGATGGGACAGTGATACCAAACCAGCAGTTAACGAAGCCTTCGTGCCGGCCACGTTCTTACGCCTTCTGTACCGATACGGTGTATAAGAAGGAGTTGGCAACATTGTTGAAAGATGTTGATTTACTTTACCATGAAGCAACTTTTGGTGGCGACTTGGACGATTTGGCCAGAAAAACATTTCACACCACCTCGGTACAGGCAGCTAGCATGGCCTCAAAAGCCGAAGCAGGGAAATTGATTATCGGCCATTTTTCATCGCGATATAAATCGGTGAAGCATTTGGTCGACGAGGCCCGTTCTATTTTTCCGGAAACTTACGCAGCCAACGATGGCGACCGGTTCGAGATTCCTGTGAAGGAGATAAAAATAGATGACTTATAGCCACAAAGCCTTCTGTACGGGCTTTCGAAATTAGCCATCAACGGCTATTCTCCAAAAAACTCTTTATTGAAATTGACCAGATATAGTTTTTCGGAGGCGCGTGTAAAAGCGGTATAAAACCACCTGAGATATTCGCGATCGATCATCTCTTCGGTCAGGTAGCCGTGGTCGAGAAACACTGCTTTCCATTGTCCGCCCTGTGCCTTATGGCAGGTGATGGCATAGGCAAATTTTACCTGTAATGCGTTAAAGTATTCGTCTTCCCTGATTTTTTTCCATCGCTCGCGTTTGTTCCTGATGTCTGCATAATCTTCGGAAACGGCATCGAACAACCTGCGATTTTCATCCGATGTGAGTGCCGGTGCTTCGATAGTTAGCGTGTCGAGAAAGATTTTGCAATCGAGTTCAATATTTTTATAGTCGAGAAACCGAAGTGTGACGTTGGCAAATTGAAAGCCGAAACGGGTTTCGTATTTTCCAATCCGGATGATTTCGGCAATATCGCCATTGGCAATAAAATCAAGCTCTTCCAACTGTTTCGACCAGAAGTAATTGTTCTTGACCACCATCAGTAGATCTCCACGCGAGATTTGTTCGTCACGGAAAAGTACTGTTCGCCTGATCCCTTCGTTGAAACGATTTGCCCGTTTATTTGATCGGGTAATAACAATGGTCTCCTCCGGCCCAAATTGGTCATAACAGGTGGTAATTTCATCGATAAGTTCGCCTCCCGAAAGGCGTATCATATCGGGGAAATCTTTCGTTTCGATTGGCCAGTAGCCTTCGGGGTCCTCATCGGCCACCAGTTTCCTGATGTTGGTAGCATTGTGTAGAATCCCCGAATCGCCGGTTTGTCTGACCACTTCAGTTAATTCGCAGGCAGTCAGGTCGAGATCGAAAAGTCGCAATTCTTCGGTTTCCAGAGCCGGACTGATGGCTACCCCAACCGGTGGTAATTGGGCCGTGTCGCCAACCAAAACCAATCGGCAATTTTCGCCTGTAAAAACATATTCAATCAGGTCGGAGAGCAGATAGCCTGAGCCAAAAACATTCTGTTCCTGTGGCAGATTTGATATCATGGATGCCTCGTCGACAATGAAAAGTGTATTTTTATTGAGGTTACGGTCAAGCGAAAAGCGGCTAAATCCGTCGGTTGTTGTTTGTTGCCTGTAAATCTTCTTGTGAATGGTTGTTGCACTTTTTTCGCTGTATTTCGATAGCACTTTTGCAGCCCTTCCGGTAGGGGCAAGAAGGATGGCCCGGATTTTAAGCTCTTCGAGGACTTTTACCATTGCACTTATGACGGAGGTTTTGCCGGTTCCGGCATAACCATTCAAAACAAAAGTGGGAAATGGCTTCTCGATTGTAATGAATTCGGCCAGTTTTTCTATTGTATAGATTTGACATTCAGTTGGTTCAAATCCAAGTTGCCGAACAATCAAATCTGAAATATGTTTTTTTAACATAACCGTTAATTTTACCTTTTATCGAAGGTAAAGATTTATTTTTTTTTATAAATTTGCCCACACATGAACTAATTCATTACGAAGAAAATGAAAAAAGGAATACAAATTTTATTGATTCTGGTTATTATCTTTTTGGGCTATAAGGTTTATACAAGTATTGCTACACCTATCGATTTCCAGAAAGAATTAAAATTGCGCAACGATGCTGTCGTTGAGAGTTTAAAGAATATCCGTAAAGCCCAGTTGGCTTTCAAAGAAGTAAACGGAAAATATACAGCAAATTGGGATTCGTTGGTCAAATTTACCAAAACAGGGACCCTTCCGTTGGTCAGAAAAATTGGCGCATTGACTGATGCCCAGTTGGAAGCCGGTATGACTGAGTCTGAAGCGTTAAAGCAAGGCATTATCATCCGTGATACTGTACGTATTGCTGTTCGCGATTCACTTTTCGGCAAAAGTTTTGAAATTGACAAGTTGCCATTTATTCCTTACACGCAAAACGAAAAATTCTTCCTCGGTACCAATGTTATTACAACGGGTTCTGGTGTGAAAGTACCGGTTTTTGAGGCGCGAGCTCATAATAATCAGATTCTTAGCGAACTGAAAGATACTTACGAACAGGAAATTATCAATCTGAACGAAAAACGCAGGGTTGACGGTAAATATCCTGGTTTGAAAGTTGGTTCGTTAACCGAAACCAACAACAACGCAGGTAACTGGGAATAAACTAAAAAAAGATAATGCGCGATATCTGTTTTATCGACAAAACATACGATAGCACGCTTTCGAACTTATATCATTTATCCATCCAGATCAGTCTGGATGGATTTTCTTTTTGTATTCTCGATATACCGAAAGGAAAATATATTGTATTAAAAGGGTTCCACCTTTTCTTGAAAAGACCGAGATTGTTGCTTAAACATCTGAAGGAATTTTTCCAGTCAGAGGCAATGTTAAACCAAACTTACAAAAGTGTGGAAGTGCTTTATGCAACCAATCAGTTTACGATAGTTCCGCAGCCATTTTATCATAAAAGCAGTTCGGAGAGAATGCTCTTCTTTGGCCAGAACATCGAAAAGGGTTTTGTTGGCGAAAGAAATCAGTTATCACAATCGGAGGCCTGGATAATTTATGCCATACCTGAAACATTGCGTGAGTTTATTTTGTCAAAATATCCGAAGGTGCAGATAAAACATAATCTGTATCCATTAATCGAAAAAAACCTGAAAGACAATCGGATGAGTGGTGACGGGGTTCAACTTCATCTCAATTTCCTTCGAGGCATTTTCGAAGTGGTGCTGATAAAAGGAAGCAAATTGATATTATGCAATATATTCGAGTACGGAAACGAACATGATGCGCTTTATCATGTCTTAAATATTTTTGAGCAATTGAAATTGGTTCCCGATGCTGCTGATCTTATCATTCATGGTGAAATTTCGCAGGTGTCGCCGCTCTATCACTTGTTTCGAAAATATATAAAGCGGACATCGTTTGCCAGACCCAATAATCTGTACTCTTATAGTTATACGTTCAGTCAACTGCCTGAGCATTACAATACAACTTTGTTTAACGTTTACAAATGCGAATAATTGGCGGAGCATTCAAAAGCCGGATGTTTAGCCCCGGAAAAAACTTTAAGGCAAGGCCAACTACGGACTTCGCCCGAGAGAACCTGTTCAATATTTTGGTTAACCGGGTTGATTTTAGCGAAATAAAAGTGTTGGATCTTTTTTCGGGGACGGGAAGCATCTCATTCGAATTTGCCTCACGAGGCTGCCTTGATGTTACTTTGGTTGAATTCGATTATGTTCATTATACTTTCATCAATAAAGTTATCGGGCAGCTTGGCATCAAAGATGTCATTCATCCAATAAAGGGCGATGTGTTTAAATATATTGCCCGGGCAGAAGGCAAACAATTCAATTTGATTTTTGCCGATCCACCATACCAGCTCCAGCGACTGTCCGAATTGCCCGACTTGGTTATGGGGAGTAGACTTTTAAACGAGCAGGATTCGGTTTTTATTCTTGAACACGGTAAAAGCAATCATTTTAGTGAGCATCCAAATTTCAGCGAAATGAGGGTTTACGGGAGCGTCCATTTCACTTTTTTTAAGCCGTGAGAAGCTTTTTGAATAGTTTAATTTTCTGTAAATAAGCATATTCCTGTATTGTGGATATATTTTTTCTGATTTTCTTTTTTTGATACATTTGTAGTTCGCAAAACATACGTATATTTGCAGCGCCTTAGGATAAAGGTACAACGAAGCGTTCTTACCTTTTGGGAAAAGATCAAATTTCTTGGTGTGGTAGTTCAGCTGGTTAGAATACCTGCCTGTCACGCAGGGGGTCGCGGGTTCGAGTCCCGTCCATACCGCAAAGCTCCGAAGTATTTCTTCGGAGCTTTTTTTGTAATACCGCTTTCCTGATTACCTTTGGTCTGAATAATCTTAAAAGTGAAGGTGCAAATTTAGTTTGAACACATCAGTTGGCTTATGCTCGATAATTTAGATCAGCCGTATCATTTCAATAACAACTTCAAACATAGTTTGAAGACTATCGGTTTAGTCAGCATGGGGTTTGTGCTGATTGTTCTCTATTTTCAGCCTTTCGGGATTAACTTTCTGAAATCGGAAAACGATGGTTACTTTGTTTTGGGGGCCGGTTTTATGAATGCTGCTACCTTGTTCTTCAACTCAACAATCCTCCCCGGTATATTTCCTCGAATTTTTGCTTCTTCGAGATGGACGGTGCGCAAAGAGATTTTTTGGAATATCTGGCTCTTCTTCAATCTTTTTTCTCTTTTTGTTTTGATGGCCTGGTTGGCCCGTCGTGCTTCGTTCGCGGAGTTACCGCTCTTCCGAACAGGATTACTTTCACTGCTCCCACTGGTACTTTACAATCTGGTCAATTACAATATGAACCTTCGGACGAGAGTGGTCAACGTATTCGAATCGGGTAAAAACTGGTTGAAAGAGGAGCGCGAAGTGTTGTTGACTCAGTCCGTAAATAAAATCAAGATAGTAGCGGAAAACGGGAAAGATGTTTTTGAAGAACGAATTGAAAATGTACTGTTTATTCATTCCTCCGGGAATTATATCGAGATTTTCAGTATCGACAATCACCTTCATGTCAAGAAACGGTTGTTCAGGCAAACATTAGCCAATGTTGAACGGTTTTTGAAGGATTTTGAAGAGTTTAAAAAATGCCATCGCAGTTGGATGGTGAATGTTTCGAAGATTGTCGAACTGAAAGGGAACTCCAAAGGATATTCTTTTCGTTTTGCCGGAACTGATTTATTGGTTCCAGTTTCGCGCAATTTTTTTGCTTCTTTCCGTGAGCGGTTTCCCAGAATTTGATATTTGAGCTTAAATTTTCATCCCTGAAATATTGCATTTCGTCCCAAAACCTTGCAGAATCGACCTTTTTTGAAGGTTACATCCCAACCGTTTTGGAACCTGTTACAAACTCTTTACTCTTGTGCTGATTTATAAATGCGTACACAAGTGATGAAGAATTTAAACATTGGTGGATTAAATATTAAAGTACCGATTATTCAGGGTGGAATGGGTGTTGGTGTTTCGCTTTCGGGACTGGCTTCTGCGGTAGCCAACGAGGGTGGTGTAGGCGTAATTTCGCCCGCCGGCATCGGATTGTTATATAAAAACCATTCGAAGGATTACCTGAAGAACTGTATTTTTGGTTTGAGCGAAGAGATTCGAAAGGCTAGAGAAAAAACAAAAGGGGTCATTGGTGTCAATGTGATGGTTGCGCTGTCTAACTACACCGATTTGGTTGCTACAGCGGTTAAAGAAAAGATTGATATTATTTTTTCAGGAGCTGGGTTACCGCTTGACTTGCCTAAGTATCTTACTCCTGGTTCGACCACAAAATTGGTACCGATTGTTTCGTCTGCCAGAGCTGCTTCGCTGATTTGTTCCAAATGGCAGTCCAATTATAACTATTTGCCCGATGCCATTGTGGTTGAAGGACCCAAAGCCGGAGGGCACCTTGGGTTTAAGGCCGACCAGATTTTCGATGAGGAATATTCGCTGGAGAGACTTATACCTGAAGTGGTCGAAGTCGCAACGGAGATGGGCGAACGTTATGGTAAAGAGATTCCGGTTATTGCAGCCGGAGGTATTTATTCCGGAGAAGATATTGTCAATATCCTGGAAAGGGGGGCTTCGGCCGTACAAATGGGAACCCGGTTTGTAACGACCAATGAATGTGATGCTTCGGAAGAATTTAAACAGGCCTATATAAAAGCAAAAGAAGACGATGTCCGAATCATCAAAAGTCCGGTAGGGATGCCAGGAAGAGCTATCAGTTGTTCGTTTCTCGATGATGTTGAGGCGGGAATTCGCCGTCCGACCATTTGTCCGGTAAACTGTATCCGTACCTGTGATGTGAAAACTGCCCCTTATTGTATTATCGCGTCGCTAACATCGGCGTTAAGAGGTAATTTCAGAAATGGATATGCTTTTGCCGGAAGTAATGTTTGGCGAACGGACAAGATTGTTTCCGTAAAAGAACTGTTCAAATCGTTGGTCAGTGAGTTTGAAATTGCCCGGATTTCAACAAGTTTGGCCCGATAAAGAAATCGCATAGTGTAAAGCCTGTTGGTCCATTTTAGGGATCAACAGGTTTTTTGTTTTCAGAAGGTGAATCAACTTCAAATCATTGTTAAACAATCACCCACTTTCTCGTAAAACAGAATGAATGATAGATTAAACTTTGTACTTTTGATTTTTCACCCAAATTTGTTCATTTGTCGTTACATTGAACAAAAAGTAATTATTGATTCGGACAGTTATGAGATACGTTAAGATTTCGTTTTATAAATGTTTGTTATTGTTGTTGTCCCTCGGATTTTCGACTTCGCTCTTTGCGCAAGATGCACAAAGTCAGGCCATTAAATTTGGAAGGGTGTTAAGACTGATTGAAAATTTTTATGTCGACACGGCTAACGTTTCGAAGCTGACAGAAAGTGCCATCAGCGAAATGCTTTCAGCGCTTGATCCCCATTCGGTCTATATTACAAAAGATGAAGTAGAGGAGATGAACCTGCCTCTCGAAGGGAATTTTGAAGGTATCGGTATTTCATTCAATATTTATCAGGATACACTGATTGTGATGACGACAATTCCCGGAGGCCCATCAGAGAAGGTGGGTCTGCGGCCCGGTGACCGTATAATTAAGGTCGACAGTAAAGAGATTGCGGCGATAGGATTGAAGAATCAGGAGGTTTTTGGATTGCTAAGAGGAGCCAAAGGTACCCAGGTCAAGTTGGTGGTGCTTCGAAAAGGCGAAGCGGCTCCGCTGGAATTTACAATCCTTAGGGATAAAATTCCAATTTACAGTCTCGACGCATCGTTTATGCTCAATAAAAACAGCGGCTATATCAAGTTGAACCGCTTTTCGGCGACAACGATGGAAGAATATGCCGAAGCCATGAACCGTCTTATAAAGGATCGAAAAGTTAAAAACCTGATTCTCGACTTAAGAGGTAACGGGGGTGGATTTTTGGGGGCAGCTTATGAACTGGCCAATCAATATCTCGATGAAAATAAATTAATTGTTTATACTGAAGGGACACATAGTCCACGCCGTGATTATATTGCCAATACCAAAGGCGCTTTTCTGAGCGGAAATCTTGTTGTGCTAATTGACGAGGGGTCGGCTTCAGCTTCCGAAATTGTGGCAGGTGCCATTCAGGATTGGGACCGCGGAGTACTTATTGGTCGCCGTACCTTTGGCAAAGGATTGGTGCAACAGCCTTTCCCGCTGAACGATGGCTCGATGATAAGGCTTACCGTTGCACACTATTATACTCCAGCCGGACGTAATATTCAACGACCTTATTCAGACGATATTAACGAGTATCGGCAAGATTATTACGAACGTTTCGAAAATGGCGAACTCTTCAATCAGGATAGCATACGTTTGGCCGATTCGCTGATGACGACAACACTGGTTAACAAGCGAAAGGTATATGGCGGAGGGGGAATTATGCCCGACTTGTTTGTCGCAATGGATACTTCGAGCAATTACCGCTATTTCAACAACATTATTCGTAAAAATGTACTATATCCTTATGTCATTGGGTATATCGACCAAAATCGCGATAAGTTGCTGAAGCAATATCCGGCTTTTGACCAATTCAAAAAGGGGTTTGAATTGGCTGACGAATCGATGAATGAGTTGATTGCCTTGGGCGATAAAGCCGGAATTGAAAAGGATGAAGAGGGATTGAAAGTTTCGGGCAAATTAATCCGACGTCAGATAAAAGCGCTGATAGCGCGCGATTTGTATGAACCTAGCGATTTTTATCGCATTATGCTCGACGATGATAATGAGATTATTAAAGCACTTGAAATATTGGAGGATCAGTCGAAATATAACGCCATTCTGGGTAGAAAAAATTAGCTTTATCATTCGATGGGTGCGATTATAAATTGGCTTTCGGATAACTGGATTGAAGTTTGCGGGGCTGCTACCGGTTTGGTTTATCTTTGGTTTTCCATTAAACAACATTTTCTTACCTGGCCGCTTGGACTGGCCACTTCGCTTTTTTATATCTATATTTTCTTTGTGTCGAAGTTTTATGCTGATATGGCCCTGCAAGTTTATTATGTAGTTATCAGCATTTATGGTTGGTGGGCTTGGTTACATGGTGGTCAGTCGGGCGGAGGGCTAACGGTTTCGACCACCCACCGTTCGTTGTGGCTAATGTCGATGCTGGCTTTTGGGGTTACTTTTGTCGTAATTTCATGGATACTCATCCGTTTTACCGATTCAGTAATTCCCTATTGGGATGCATTTACCACGGCACTAAGCATAATTGCGACCTGGATGTTGGCCCGGAAAAAGATTGAACACTGGATTTTATGGATAATTGTTGATTTTGTTTCACTGATACTTTACCTTTGGAAAGGGCTCTATCCGACTTCGTTGCTATTTATGGTATACACAGTAATGGCTTTTGTCGGATATTTTTCCTGGAAAAATGAATTGAACGATAAAAAATGGATTCCCGCAGTAAATTGAAAAGAGTAGTTATCTCGGGGCCGGAGTCGTCAGGTAAAACTGAACTGGCTGCCGCATTGGCTAAAGAATTTAAAACCATATGGGTTCCCGAGTATGCCCGCACTTATGTCGAAAACCTTGACCGGCCTTATACATTTCACGATGTTGAAATGATTGCAAAGGTACAGGTTGTGATGGAGGCGGAGTTTGCCGAAATGGCATCGAACAACCTGTTGATTTTTGATACGTGGATGGTTATCACAAAAGTTTGGTTTGATGTTGTTTATGGTCATTGCCCACAATGGATTATCGAGCATATCCGTGCGTCCGAGATCGATTTGTTTTTGGTTTGCGACACCGATTTGCCTTGGGTACCCGATGGCGTTAGAGAAAATGGCGGACAGAAACGAGAAGATCTTTTTAAACTTTATTGCGAAGAACTAATGACATTCGGTTTTAAATATGAAATCGTCAGTGGAATAGAAGATAGTCGGCTGCAAAATGCCATTAAGGCATTGAAAAAGAACAATATTGTTTAATATTTTGTGTAATTGGAACAATCGAAACAGATGTTTTTTCAAATTTGAAGTTATGGCTAACCACAAAAACGAGTTGATTCAGGAATGGGTTTCATCTGCCGTGAAATGTCTGGCGGAACAGGCAACCAATGCAAAAGTTTGTCACCAGCACAGGGTGGGAGAGCCACTTCCTTCGACCGAAAAATTAAAAGCGACTGTCGAGAAAATCAGACAGATAATTTTCCCGGGATATTTTGGTGAAATCAATCTTCATCCGGCAGCTTTTCCCTATTATATGGGCGTTTTAGTCGACGAAGTTTTTGAGGTGCTTTCCGAACAGATTCTCGCGGGGCTCTGTTTTATATGCGAAAGCGACGACCCCGGGGAACATGTAAAACGCAAGCAAAAGGCCGAGATTTATGCTGCGGATTTCATTTCTGGATTGCCCGAGTTACGCAGGGTGTTAATTACAGATGTTGATGCAGCCTATCTGGGCGATCCGGCAGCCAATAATTTCGGAGAAGTTATTTTTTGTTATCCAGCCATCAGGGCTATTTCGAGTTATCGCATCGCACATGCCCTATTCAAGCTTGGGGTTCCCCTTATTCCGCGTATCGTCACTGAAATGGCTCATTCTGAAACTGGTATCGATATCAATCCGGAAGCTGAGATTGGTGAATATTTTACGATAGATCATGGTACCGGAGTCGTTATTGGTTCTACCTGCATTATCGGCAATAACGTTAAACTTTATCAGGGAGTGACGCTGGGCGCGAAAAGCTTTCCGTTAGACGAAGCCGGCAATCCTGTTAAAGGCATTCCTCGCCATCCCATTGTTGAAGACAATGTTATTGTTTACTCGAATGCCTCAATACTGGGACGCATCACCATCGGTCACGATTCGGTAATTGGCGGGAACGTGTGGGTGACGAACGATCTGCCTCCTCATTCTAAAGTGTTGCAAAACAAGGCTCGAACAGTCGAATTTGCATTTGGTGGAGGAATTTAAAAATCATTGTTGAAATCAGTTCGAAAATATTACTTTTATCCGCGAATGGTACAGTGTTTTTAGGATATCGGAGCCGATTGAATAATTCCCGGTATTCATTGTAATTATTATAAATAAGGGTAAAAGTGGACAAGTTCAAAATGGTGGCAAAGACCCTCGCTGGTTTAGAGCAGGTTCTTGCAGATGAGATCCGCGCTATTGGCGGTGAATCAGTTACTCCCGAACGTAGGGCAGTATCTTTTGTTGGCGATAAAGAGCTGATGTACAAAGCCAATTTTCATTTACGAACAGCGTTGAAGGTTTTAAAACCGATTGCTGAATTTACAGTCACCGACCGCGACGACCTTTACAAATACGCAAAAGAGGTCAATTGGCTCGATTATCTTGCACTGGGAAAAACTTTTGCTGTCGACAGCACCGTCCAGTCCGAAATTTTTGTCAATTCAATGTATGCCTCATTGAAAGTGAAAGATGCAATTGTTGATCACTTTCGTGAAGCGACAGGAAAGCGTCCTTCCGTAAACCCCGACAATCCGGATATTGGTATAAACGTTTATCTGATGGGTGATAAATGCATTCTTTCGCTCGACAGCTCTGGCGAATCGTTGCATAAACGTGGTTATCGTTTGGGACAAGGCGAGGCTTCCATCAACGAAGTTTTGGCTGCGGGCATGATACTGCTCTCAGGGTGGAATGCAAAAACTGACTTTTTAGATCCCATGTGTGGTTCCGGAACCCTTGTTATCGAGGCGGCATTAATTGCATTGGGAATCCCTCCGGGAATGTACCGGAAATCGTTTGGCTTTGAGTTTTGGCCCGATTTCGATGAAGATTTGTTTGCGGAAATTTACAACGGAGAATATGAAAAAGAATTTTCCGGCAAAATTGTCGGATCAGATATTTCGATAAAAAGTTGCGCCATTGCACGCGCGAATGTAAAGAATGCGGGATTGTCGAAAAAAGTGGAGATTATTACCAAAGATTTCAAGGAGTTAACATCACCTTTTGAGAATCCAGGTATAATAATAACGAATCCACCATACGGCGAAAGGTTAAAACCAAATTCTATCAGTGAACTTTATACTTCGTTTGGCGACATGCTTAAGCAGAAATTTACAGGATATACTGCATGGCTAATATCCAGCTCTGACGAGGGCCTCAAAAGTATAGGCTTAAAACCAACTAAAAAGATAGATTTATATAACGGAGCTTTAGCTTGTAGCTATCGTTCGTTCGAGCTTTTCAAAGGCTCAAGAAAACCGAAAGTTTTGATTAGGAAAGCACCTATGTAGTATTGTAACATTTTGTATTGGTGGTGATTGGCACGGTTAAGAACGATTTAAAGAACGAAGTGAAAATGATAAAAAACACCGCTCACAACGTATTGCCTGCACTACCACAAATATTCAATGAACGTTAAAATCGTAGAATGCTATGAAATGAGCAGCAAAATTATTCCATAATAATAATTGGAGTAACTGGATTAACACCACCTTTAACTGCTGATAATTCTTCGTTAGAAAGCACTTCAATAGTAAGAGTTTCAAAAGTTTTCATGATAATAAGTTTTAAAAGTTTTTAATGTTTTCTTTATTGTTTCCTTGCACTCTTTAATACCCGAAATTGTAAAAAGGTTACCCCGATTTTTATAAAAAAATATAGAAAAACAGCTAATCGGCGTTTGCAAAAGATTAAGGATTTAGGTATATCTCCGGCGCCTTTAAGGCGGTGACTGCGTATTTTAGTAGTCGTGATATATACTTACGCTTTGAATTCTTGTTTTTAATCTCAAATAGTTTTGCCCCTGAATTTATCAAAGAATCTTTTGTATCA
>CAYOJD010000045.1:0-894 GCA_964404205.1 uncultured Prolixibacteraceae bacterium | reverse complement strand
TACCCGAAATTGTAAAAAGTTTACCCCGATTTTTATAAAAAAATATAGTAAAAATATAAATACTTTCTATTGTGTTGGTAATGAGAATTTTAAATGATAAAAAAAAATCAGCAAGACTGTTTTTTTTTTGTTTTCTTTATGGTCAACAGATATGATTTGTGGTCATGGTAATGCAAATAAATGTAAAATGGTTTATTTTAATGGCGATTTTGGTGCTTCACATAGGAGCATTCTATGCGAAGGCTGAACCGGATCGACAGGAACAATCGAAAGAGAACTTTAGAAAAGCTGTTTCTGCTTTGATTACCGGGAATTATGATTTATCGCTTTTGCTGTTTGATTCGGTTCTGGAGGAGCGAACAGAAAAGCATGGCTCCAATTCTATACCTGTTGCCAATGTATTGGTCAATATTGGAGTGATCAAAAGCCAATTGGTGCTTTACGACAGTGCAATCGATTATTATAAAAGAGCTTCTGCAATATATGAATCAAATGGCAAGCTTTATTTAAAGAACCTCGCAACGACTTACCAGAATATCGCAATCTGTTATATGCAAATTGGGGACGATGAAAATGCAAAATTATATTATGAGAACTCAGATCGATTGTATCAGGAGTTGAATCTTAAAAATAATTTTGAATACGAGTCATTATTGATCAATCGAACAATTTTTTATTACGAGATTTCAAGTTATGATAAAGCATTTGAGGATAATTCCAGGTCTTTCAAGATATTATCAGATCTAAAATATGAATTTAGGAAATGGGTTTCACTTGGAATGATTTATATGCGTCTTTGCAACTTCGAGAAAAGTTTGGACAGCTTTAATCGGGCTTTGATAGCTGGAGAACGCGATCACGGACCAGATTTCTCAGGTAAAGAATTGATTCTCC
>CAYOJD010000044.1:0-23098 GCA_964404205.1 uncultured Prolixibacteraceae bacterium | reverse complement strand
TATTTTTGCAAAAATAACGAATTGAATATGGAACAATTTACCACCCGTCAAAATAAAATCGGCCGCCTCATCCAGAAAGAGTTAAGCGAATTTTTCAGGCGCGATGCCCAAACTTATGCCCCCGGCAAAATGATTTCAGTTACTGCCGTGCGCGTAACCCGCGACATGTCGCTGGCAAGATGTTATTTAAGCATTTTCCCATCAGAAGGTTCCGCCGAAGTGCTGGCCGGTATTAAGCTACAAAAGAGCCACATCCGCGGAGAACTGGGTAAAATCGTGCGTTTCCAGCTTCGCCATGTTCCCGAGCTCGATTTTTTTGTCGACGACAGCCTCGATTATATTGAAAAGATTGATCACTTGCTGAAAGATTAAATCAGGATTTGTGATCGAACTGTTTTTCAGGATATTTAACATCGAAGTATGCAATACGACCCCATTAAACGAAGTTTAGGATCTGTTTTTAACCGTACCCCTTTTCTGCGGAAGCTTTTTTACCGGCTGCTCGACATGCTTTTGCTGCGTGCATGGCATATTAACAAAGTGCTGAAAGCCATTGTGGATGATAAATCAGCCGGAAAAATCAATATTCTCGATGCTGGTTCGGGTTTTGGCCAATACAGCTACCGCATGAGCCGGCTTTTCCCGTTAGCCACCATCAAAGGAGTAGATGTTAAACAGGAACAGATTGACGATTGCAACCGCTTTTTCAAACAAATTGGTCAAAGCAAGCGGGTTAGATTTGAATATGCCGATCTGACCACTTTTACAGAACCCGAACGTTACAACCTTATTCTTTCAGTCGATGTTATGGAACATATTGAGGAGGATGAAAAGGTTTTCCGCAACTTCTTTCAGTCGCTCCGAAAAGGAGGGATGTTGCTCATCTCCACACCCTCAGACCAGGGAGGATCGGATGTCCATGAACATCAACACGACGAGGTGCAAGGGTTTATCGAAGAGCATGTGCGCGACGGATATTCGATTACCGATATCGAAGTAAAACTTAAACGCGCAGGTTTTCAGAAGGTTGTTGCCTCATACAGTTATGGCAAACCCGGGTCGCTGTCGTGGCGGCTGTCGATGAAATATCCAATCCAGCTATTAGGTGTCTCGAAACTGTTCTTTCTGATCCTTCCTTTCTGGTACATCATCACTTTCCCGTTTTGCGCCGTACTGAATTACTACGATTTGAAAGGAAACCATGACACGGGTACCGGATTGATTGTCAAAGCATACAAACAAAAATAATTTTGAATTTTTCTTTCTACATAGCCCGTCGCTATCTTTTTTCGAAGAAAAAGAGGAACCTCATTAACTTGATATCGGCCATATCGGTTAGCGGGGTAGCAGTGGGCACTATGGGATTAATTATTGGACTATCCGGATTTAATGGTTTCGACAGTTTAATAAAATCACACTTTTCATCATTCGACCCCGATTTCAGGATTACCATCAACGAGGGAAAAAGCTTTCTGCCAAACGACGAAAAATTCCGGCAAATCAGGGAATTGCCTGAAGTTGCCTTTTACACAGAAGTAATAGAAGAAAATGCCTTGTTGAGATACGATGACAGGCAGGTAATCGGAACGGTTAAAGGAGTTGGGCCCGATTTCGAAAAGATGACGGGAATCGATACGATGATGACCGACGGTCAGTTCAAACTAAAGGATGAATTATACAATTATGCCGTTATGGGACAGAGAGTTGCACAGCTTCTTTCTGTCGGTTTGCACAACCTCAACCCTGTCAATATTTACGTTCCGCAAAGAGGAAGAGGCATAGCCCTTGCCCCTGAAGCAAATTTCAACCGGATGCAGATTCTCCCTTCAGGTTTTTTCAGTATACAACAGGAACTCGACTCTAAATATCTGATTGTCCCACTTGATTTTGCGCGGATACTTTTCGATATGCCTGAAAAGGTAAATGCCATTGAAATTCAGCTTCAAGATGGGGTACAGGGCAGTAAAATTCAAAAAAACATTCAAAATATTGTTGGCGACGGATTCACGGTAAAAAACCGCTATCAGCAACACGACTATCTTTACAAAACGATGAAGAGCGAAAAATTCGCTGTCTATCTTATTCTGATAATGATACTTATCATTGCTTCCTTCAATATTATCGGGTCGCTCACCATGTTGATAATCGACAAGAAAGAAGATATTTCCATCCTGAAAAGCATGGGGGCCAACAGGCAAACCATTCGTAATATATTCCTGTTCGAGGGTTGGTCAATATCGATTCTTGGTGCCATTGCCGGCACTGTAATTGGATTGGCCGTTTGTCAGGCTCAAATCACTTTCGGGTTGGTAAAACTTCAGGGAGGCGATTCGTTTATCGTCGACGCCTATCCGATGACAATTATTCCGGCTGATGTAGCCATGATATTACTTTCAGTCGTTGTTATTGGCTTTTTGGCCGCCTGGTTTCCGGTAAGGCAAATTTCCGACAAGCTGCTTGACGACGAAGGGCATTAGCCACCTATTTTCGGGTCAGGCTATCTTTCAGTTCGCGATATTTCAACGGGCTCATTCCTTCATATTCCTTGAATACCTTCACAAACGACTCAACAGAAGTAAATCCAGCCTCAATAGCAATAACTCTCAAATCCAGCACTTTATCATTCAATTCCAAAATATTATTTTTAGCCATCGACACCCGATACTGGTTCACAAAATCGAAAAAACTGACTTTAAACTCTTCGTTAATAAGTTGCGAAAGCTGAGCCTCGTTGGTATTAATTTGGCGGCTAAGTTTACCAATATGAAGCTCCGGATCTGTAAAGATTTTACTTTCGCCGAACAATTTCAGCAGCTCCTCTTTTACTCTGTCGCTGTTGGCCGGCAACGAGCGGGGGGCTTCTGCGCCAATTACTGACGGGATAATCCGGTTTCCCTGATACCCAATCAGAAAAATCATAACACTGAAAATAAACGAGGGAATAATAAGTAATTCTTTGTTATTCAGAAAAATATCGCGACCGATAATTGAAAAAAGGATACTCATGCAGGAAGTTATCAACAAAAAGACAGTCAGCACCTTTACCCAAACCATCGATCTCGATCGCAGGTTCGAAAAATAGTTGCCCACATTGGCTTCGTGCCGGCGAAGCAATAGAATGGCCTTGAACAGGATAAACACAACAATGGCTACAAATATCAACCTTGATAACAGGAATAACGCCATACGGAACCATCCGGCAGTAAAATTGGCATAAAAGTGAAGGTTTCGCTGGATAAGAAAATTCTCAACATACGCCTGCGCTTCATTATCATCAAAATAAAACCCAATCAACCAGCTTAACAACGACATTGTCAGCGCAGGAAGCAACCATATCAAATGCTTTACAGACAATGTTTCTTCTGCTGTCAACAACCTGATATAAAAATAATAGAGTGGGTAAACCGACAGATTTACAAAAAGATAGATTGGTTCGATTCTAAAATAAAGCATTGGGCTTCCGATAAAGAAAACACCGTGACTGATGTACAAACCGCAGGCTGCAAACATAAAGACCGACAACATCTGCTTTGCCTTGTCAGTCCCCGCGGACGAGAAAAGGAAAACAACACCCCAAAAAAAGGTGACATAAATAGGCGAAAGCAGGGCTATCGGTTCAATCATCAGAATGAAAACTTTTTGATAACAGGTTTTGGCAAATTTAAAAAAAGTAGAATTATTTCATTGATTTTCTTGACGATAATTTATACAAACAGGAAACTCGTATTGCCTAAACTCACCAAAAACAAATCGCCCGGTTATCGAATGACCCCCGGACGATATATCTCTTTCATTAAATTGCTGTTATCTGATCTCGGAACCATTTTTAATAACAGTCGACGGGGCAATAAACACCAGTGAGCCGTCGGCATTTTCAGCCATTAAAATCATTCCCTGCGATTCGATCCCCTTCAGACTTTTGGGGGCAAGGTTTACCAAAATCGAAACTTGTTGGCCAATAATATTTTCAGGCTCAAAAAATTCGGCAATGCCCGAAACAACTGTCCGTTTATCGATTCCCGTATCAATGGTCAATTTCAGTAATTTCTTGGTTTTAGCTACCTTTTCGGCTGCAATGATAGTGCCCGCACGAATATCCATTTTGGCAAAATCATCGTATTCAATGTTCGGTTTCGCAAGAGCAACAGTAGCTTGCGCTATTTCGTTGGCTTTTTTGGTCGCCAGCAACTTATCTACTTGTTTCTGAATCGTCTCATCTTCAATCTTCTCGAAAAGAAACTCAGGTGTATTTACCTGATGACCTGCCCTGAGCAAATCCGTCCGGCCCAATTCCGACCAAGCTAACCGTTCCATATTCAGAAAGCTACGCAGTTTCTCCATCGTAAACGGAAGAAAAGGCTCAAATACAATGGTCAGGTTGGCTGCAATCTGCAGACAGGTATTCATAATGGTTTTTACACGTTCCAGATCGGTTTTAACCACCTTCCACGGCTCCATGTCAGCCAGATATTTGTTCCCCAAACGGGCCATATCCATTGCCAGTTTCAATGCTTCACGGAACCGATAATTATCGAGCGATCTCTCGACCTCTGCCTTCAACGAAGCGATTGACAGAAGCGTATCCCTATCGTAATCATTTAGTTCGCCGGCATCAGGAACAATACCATTGTAATATTTGCCGGTAAGTACCAAAGCGCGGTTGACAAAATTACCCAGTATGGCTACCAGTTCATTGTTGTTTCTGGCCTGAAAATCTTTCCAGGTAAAATCGTTGTCCTTTGTTTCGGGCGCATTAGCCGTCAGTGCGTATTTCAACACATCTTCCTTTCCTGGAAAATCGACCAAATACTCGTGCAGCCAAACGGCCCAGTTTCGCGAAGTAGAGATTTTGTCGCCTTCGAGATTTAGAAACTCATTGGCCGGAACATTATCAGGTAGGATATAGGAACCTTCGGCCTTTAGCATGGCCGGAAAGATAATGCAGTGAAAAACAATATTATCCTTACCAATAAAGTGGACCATTTTGGTTTCCGGATCTTTCCAGAATTTTTCCCATTCCGGAGACCACTCTTTGGTAGCCGAAATATAGCCAATGGGAGCATCGAACCAGACATACAGCACTTTACCATCGGCTCCGTCAACCGGAACCGGAACGCCCCATTCGAGGTCGCGGGTCACCGCACGAGGGTTTAAGCCACCATCTATCCACGATTTGCACTGTCCATAAACGTTGGGCTTCCATTCCTTATGTCCTTCGAGGATCCATTCTCTGAGCCAAGGTTCGTATTTATCTAACGGAAGATACCAGTGTTTCGTCTCTTTCATCACCGGCACATTGCCGCTTAACATCGATTTTGGATTAATCAAATCGGTAGCATTCAGCGAAGTACCACAGCTTTCGCACTGGTCGCCATAAGCTTTCTCGAAACCGCATTTCGGACAGGTTCCTGTAATATATCTGTCTGCCAGAAATTGATGAGCTTCTGTGTCGTAAAACTGCTCCGAAGTTTGTTCAATAAACTCGCCCTTATCATACAATTTCCGGAAAAACTCCGAAGCGGTTTCATGATGAACTTTTGCGCTGGTACGAGAATAGACATCGAAAGAGATGCCAAACTTCGCAAAAGATTCTTTGATCATCTGGTGATACTTGTCTACTACGGCTTGCGGAGTAGTCCCTTCATTTTTGGCTTTCAGGGTAATCGGTACGCCATGTTCGTCGGATCCGCCAATAAAAGCCACCTCTTCACCTTTTAGCCTGAGGTAACGTGCATATATATCGGCCGGAACATAAACGCCAGCCAAATGACCAATGTGTACCGGTCCGTTGGCATAGGGCAGTGCCGATGTGATCAAGGTTCTTTTGTAGTTGCTCATCGCTATATTTTAACTAATTATCTCATTTTGATTATTGAGGCACAAAGATAAACAATAAATCATTTTTTGATTGCCGAAAGCACCTCATCTTTCAGTAGCAATCAAGACTGGAATATAGCCTGAATCTGGCTATGGCGATGTACAATCCAATCTCCTCCCGAGTCGCACAAAATAGAATCGGGAAGGATACCGCTATTGATTACTATCGTAAAAATACCGGCACCCTTTGCTGATTCAACTCCCAGCGGTGCATTTTCAATCACGACAGCTTCATCAGCCCGTAAATTGCTTTTTTTCAATGCTATAAGATAAGGTTCAGGGTGGGGCTTTCCATGCTTCACATCAAGTCCTGAAATAATCCTATTTCGGGTGATAAAACGGCCAAATTCGGCCACCAATCCATCGAGCAGACGCTCTTGTGCCGAACCTGTTACTACCCAAATTTCCATTCCTTTCTCCAGAATAGTATTCAATAAATCATCAATTCCATCCATTTTCTGACTGGGTGGCAGTTGCTCAAATATTTCTGTTTTTTTGGTATAGATCATAGAAATCTCTTCACTGGTTGCCGCCCGGATGCTGTCGCGCTGGAAAATCAAATTGATGGTCGAAGCGGCTGTCCGTCCTTCATTCAAATAGGCCATCTCAGCCGGAAAATCGATCCCGAAAAATTTAAACGCCTCGCACCAGGCTTTGGCATGGTTGCCCATCGAGTCGTAAATCACGCCGTCCATATCGAAGAAGACGGCTTTAAGTTTTTTATTATTAAAATCTTGTCTGTTCAAATCAATGAATTTAAATTAAAAACCACAGAAGAAACTGGGTTACAATGCTAGTTTCCTCTGTGGTTAAGCAAACGCAAAAGTAAAGCTATTTATTTAGCGCATCAACAATTTGATCGAAAAGCTTAGCAACCTCCAATTTGTCGTTGCCGGGCGTTGCACCAATCAGGTATTTTCCGCTCCAGCGCAATAGCACCTTTCCGTTGAAAGGATCATTTACTGCAAAATCACCCTCCTCCAGTTTTTCCATTTTTTCTTCTGTAAACTCGAAATACTTTTTCACTACAGCGCCTGCTTCATCGCCATTTCCCTTTTCGATAATGAATACTGTTTCAGCTCCGGCAGGGAATTGGTATTTCGACCGTGTAGCAGCACCCAAAAAGCCCAAACCCATAAACTCGCTTGATATACATTGCACCGAGTTGGCTATCAGATTCTCTTTCGGGAAGATGGCCACCACCTTGGGGTATTGAGGCGAAGCGCAAAGCGTAACCCCTAATTTCAAGGCAATTCGTTCGAGCAATGCCGCGCCGGCATTTTCAACATGATAACTATTCATTTTTACATAATACTTTCCTGTTACAAAGTTCAGCACCGTATTATCGTAATAACCTTCCAAGCCGATGGCCTTGGTTTGAGCACTCTCAGGGCGCTCCATACTGTAAATTCCGTACGCATTCACCGGAGTCCCGTGATCATACACTTCGATGGTCAGTTCGGAACCGCTTTTCTCCCAGCGGGCCACTTGCAGCGATTGAAAGCCGTAACTCAGATAAAACTCCGACGCCCCATCGATATGTTCGTAGAGATTTTCAGAATTGAAAAAAAGAGTCTTCCCCGAACGAGCCCAGCCATCAACCGCCGGATAGTTCACCTCCTGAGCAAAAACGGTAAATGGCAAGAGGAGTAAAAAAAGAATTATTTTTCTCATTATCAAAATATTATTAAACAAGAAACGCTGTAGGAATTGTTGTAATCCGGGCTATGTCGCTCACCTTCTCACGAATGTTAAAACCACTTCGACAGGTTACCGAACAACTAGGACAGAGCGAACAGGGTTCAGCCCCAACATTCAATTCGGCCAAAGTTTGTTGCGCTTTCGCCGGATAAGCATAACCATAATTGTACATATACGAACGCATGATATCCGGGATTGGCAAATTCTGAGGGCATTGTCCGGCGCAGCTTTGGCAACCTTTGCAAAACATCCCTGAATCGTTCATGGCCAGTTGTAAATCATTCTTTTCCTGCATGTCAAGTTCAAGGTTCTGCGCGACCGACCAATTATCCTTCAACATCTCGAAAGTGGTGATTCCGGGAATGCAGGTATGTATCAAGCCATCGGCAAGTGCCCACTTCAATGCGGCTTTACAATTGATAGGCTTTTTCTTCTCTTTGTCAAGAAAACCTCCGGCCATATTTTTCATCCCAACAACGCCCAATCCGGCATCGTTTGCACGGACCAATGCTGCATTCAACTCCTTGTCTTCGCGCAACATGAAATTGTACGAAGTGAGTACGATATCATAAAACTTACCGTCAACAGCTGCATTAATAACCGTTGCCATATTGGTATGGGTCGAAACACCGATAAAACGGGCCTTTCCGCTCTCTTTGGCTGCTTTTAGCGCCGCGATATATCTCGGATCATTCAGCCCCTCAACATCCGAAATCGCATGCAAATAAAGGATGTCGACATAATCCATCTGAAGCCGTTTCAGGCTGGTATCAATCATTTCGGTAAATTTTTCAGTCGAGAGTCCTTCTCTGCCGGGGTGAATTTTGGTGGCTATAATCAACTCTTTGCGAGGCATCTCCTTCAACACCTGGCCAACCATCTCTTCATTCCGGCCATCCTGATAACCGTGAGCCGTATCGAAATGACGAAAACCCAACTGATAAGCTGCCTTCACGATAGTTGGATTATCGGCCCGCATTACCCCCATGCTTACAATAGGGACTTCAATACCAGTCTTGCCCAATTTGCGGGAAATAACAGCCTTCTTTTCCTCTTGTACCGGAACAGCCGGCGAAGCCGAAACGGCTGAAGCGGCGAGCCCTACCGATGCCGTGGCACCAAGATAGAGAAAGTTTCGACGATTGAATGTAGTCTTTTTCATGTTGTTGATTGATTGGTTGTTCGTTCCAATTTATTTGCTGATACCCACGCAAGATAATAAATATTCGTTCATCTCAACGAGGAAATTTGTCTCAACTTAGTGGCCAAATAAAAATTGGTTATCTTTGCCGGGTTTGTCTTCCGCCCAAAGGGTAAAGATTGAATAAAATTACCATGAAATCAATGCAGTACGATGTTATTATTGTCGGTGCAGGTCCGGCAGGAATTTTTACGGCCTACGAATTGGTCAAAGAACGCAATAATTTGAAAATCTTAATTCTCGAAAAGGGACGAGATATTTATAAGCGCCATTGCCCGAAGCACACCAATGGCGGAACCTGTGTCAACTGTAAACCATGTTCCATTACTACCGGATGGGCAGGTGCCGGAGCTTTCTCCGATGGGAAACTTTCGCTCTCGCACGAAGTGGGTGGGACTTTACCCGACTATATTGGTGTGGAGAAGACCCGCGAGATGATTAAGTACACCGACCAAATCTATCTCAAATTCGGAGCCGACGAAAAGGTTCATGGCGAAGTCGAAACCACGGCCATGCGCGATGTCCGGCGAAAGTCAATCGAGGCCAACCTGAAACTTGTACAATGTCCGGTTCGCCACCTTGGAACAGAGAAAACACAAATTATTTATCGCGAATTGTACGAAGAGTTGCAAAAGAATGGGGTGGAGGTCAAATTCAATTCATCGGTAACCGGGTTTCTGATTAACGAGGGAAAAGCAGTAGGTGTTACCACGAAGGAATATTCGTATAACGGGGAGAATATAGTGGTTGCCGTGGGCCGCGAAGGCTCCAACTGGCTGTTGCAACAATGCGAAGAACAGAAGATTCCAACAGAAGTGGGGATTGTTGATATAGGCGTAAGGGTGGAATGCCGAAACGAAATCATGCAGGAGATTAACGAAAATTTCTACGAAGCCAAGTTAGTCCACTACACCCGTACGTTCGATGATAAGGTACGTACTTTTTGCTCCAATCCCGGCGGATTTGTTTCGTCGGAATATTACGATGGTAATCTTGCTGTGGTGAATGGTCACAGTTACAAGGATTTGAAAAGCGATAATACCAATTTCGCCCTGTTGGTTTCGCAAAAGTTTACCGAACCGTTCAACGCTCCCATTGAATATGGCCACCATATTGCCCGATTGGCCAATATGCTTACACAAAACAAGATTCTGGTCCAGCGGTTTGGCGATTTAGTCCGTGGCCGCAGAACCACGTCATCGCGTCTCTACCGAAACAATATCATTCCAACACTGAAAGATGCCATACCAGGAGATTTGAGCCTGGTGTTGCCACACCGTATCCTAATGGATATCATTGAGATGATTAAGTCGCTCGATAAAGTAAGCCCAGGCCTGGCCAGCGACGAAACATTACTCTACGGTGTAGAGGTAAAATTCTATTCCAACATCATCAAAGTCAACCACACATTCGAAAGTCCATCGGTCAAAAACCTCTATTTCGGAGGCGATGGGGCTGGTATTACCCGTGGATTGATGCAAGCATCGGTAAACGGGATTCTAATTGCCCGCGAAATCCTCAAAACAGCACAATAAATCTGATTGTCAACCATTAAAATTGTTCAGGGTAAGTTCTTTCCTGAACATTATAAGTATCAATTGCTTAATTTTGAGGGAGAATTCTCTTTCTCAAAACATAAGTGTTTGCGAAAACGTATCTTTACAGGAATTTTTACAACAGATTAATCATTGCAAAATGAGTGCAAAGCAAGATATTCGTCAAATTCTTAAAGACAGAGTTTTGGTCCTCGATGGTGCCATGGGAACCATGATTCAACGCTATAAATTGAGTGAGGAGCAATTCCGCGGCAACCAATTTGCCAACTGGGGACAACCGCTGAAGGGAAACAACGACCTTCTTACACTTTCCAACCCGATGATTATCCGCGAGATTCATGAAGCTTTTCTCGAAGCGGGAGCCGACATTATTGAAACCAATACTTTTAATTCAACCTCAGTCTCGCAAGCTGACTATGGAACTGAAGCATTTGTTTATGAGATGAATATCAAGGCTGTACAAAATGCAAGAGCTGCGGTAGATCGATATTCAACCCCCGATAAACCAAGATTTGTTGCTGGGGCCATTGGCCCGACCAATAAAACCTGCTCCATGTCGCCCGATGTGAACGACCCCAGTTTTCGTGCCATATCGTTCAACGAACTGAAAGTGGCTTACCGCGAACAGGTTTTCGGGTTGCTTGATGGAGGTGCCGACCTGCTGTTGGTTGAAACCATTTTCGATACACTGAATGCAAAAGCTGCCTTAATGGCCATCGAAGAGATACTGGAAGAACGCTCAATGCGCCTTCCGGTGATGGTATCAGGCACAATAACCGACAATAGTGGCCGTACACTTTCCGGTCAGACCGTTGAGGCATTCCTGAATTCTGTTTCACATATCGACCTGTTATCCATTGGATTAAACTGTTCACTGGGAACCAGGGGAATGAAACCCTATCTTGAAGAACTGAGTCGAAAAGCCCCGTTTTACATTAGTGCATATCCCAATGCCGGCCTTCCCAACCAGTTTGGCGAATACGACGAAACACCGCACGAAATGAGGCTACAGGTTGCAGAACTAATACATAACAAATCGCTCAATATTATTGGAGGTTGCTGTGGCACCACACCCGATCATATTCGCGAACTGGCACAACTGGCTTCACGTGCCAAACCTCATCAACGACCAAAGCCCGAACATGCCACTCGTCTTAGTGGTCTTGAACCACTCACCGTCGATAAAACTGCCAATTTTATCAATATCGGCGAACGATGCAATGTGGCTGGCTCAGTAAAGTTTGCACGGCTCATCCGTGAGGAAAAGTATGAAGAAGCTCTCTCTGTTGCCCGCGAAATGGTCGATGGCGGGGCACAGGTTATCGACGTGAATATGGATGATGCCATGCTCGATGCCCAAAAAGAGATGGTTCGCTTTCTGAACCTGATGGCCGCCGAACCCGACATTGCCCGCCTTCCGGTGATGATTGATTCATCAAAATGGGAAGTTATCGAATCAGGGCTTCAATGTGTTCAGGGAAAGGCAATTGTTAACTCTATCAGTCTGAAGGAAGGGGAGGAGCTTTTTAAAGAAAGGGCAAGAGCCGTTCAAAAGTATGGTGCAGCCGTCGTGGTAATGGCTTTCGATGAAGAGGGTCAGGCATCGAGCTTCGAACGTCGCATAGAAATTTGCAAACGCGCTTATCGAATTCTGATTGATCAACTGCGGTTTGCTCCCGAAGATATTATTTTCGACCCCAATGTTTTGACCGTTGGAACTGGTATTGAGGAACACAACAGCTACGCACTCGACTTTATCAATGCCACCCGCTGGATAAAGGAGAATCTGCCTTACGCCAAAGTAAGTGGCGGAATATCAAACGTTTCATTCTCTTTTCGCGGAAACAATGTCATACGCGAAGCCATCCATTCTGTCTTTCTCTTTCATGCCATCAAGGCGGGTTTGGATATGGGAATTGTCAATCCGGGCATGCTTCAGATTTACGATGAAATTCCGGCCGATTTGCTCGAAAGGGTAGAAGACGTTGTATTGAATCGTCGTACAGATGCCACCGAACGGCTGGTCGAATTTGCCGAAAAGGTGAAAGAGAGCGGCAAAAAGGAGAGCAAGACCGAAGAGTGGAGAATTCAACCGGTAAACGAGCGCATTCAATATGCGTTGGTAAAAGGAATCTCAGAATTTGTAGAGAACGATTTGGATGAAATAATCCCTGATTACAAGAATATTATCCAAATCATCGAGGGTCCGCTGATGGATGGAATGAACAAGGTGGGCGACCTATTTGGGTCGGGAAAAATGTTCCTTCCGCAGGTCATAAAGTCTGCCCGCGTGATGAAAAAAGCGGTGGCCTATCTGCAACCGATGATTGAGAATGAACAAAAAAGCAGCAATTCGGCTCTGGTAGCCCGGAAAAAAATCCTGCTTGCCACTGTCAAAGGCGATGTGCATGATATTGGCAAAAATATTGTTGGCGTAGTATTGGCCTGCAACAACTACGAAGTGATTGACCTTGGTGTGATGGTTCCAAGCGAAACAATATTGGCAAAATCCATTGAATATAAGGTCGATATGATTGGCCTTAGCGGGCTTATAACCCCATCGCTCGAAGAGATGGTGCATGTAGCCAGCGAAATGGAAAAGCAGGGGTTTACCATTCCTCTTCTGATTGGTGGAGCTACCACTTCGAAAATCCATACTGCCGTCAAAATTGCGCCACAATACAGCCATCCGGTGGTTTATGTCAAAGATGCATCGCGTGCGGTTCAGGTTGTAGCCAGTCTGCTGGCGGGTGATAAGAATTATCTGAGCGAGACGAAAACTGAATATCACGAAATCAGAAAAGTGTACGGGGCAAAAAAACCAAAGCTCTATTTATCGCTCGACGAAGCCCGCAAACGAAAGTTTAAACCCGATTTTACCGGAAAAAATATAATAAAGCCCAGCTTTATTGGGGTCAAAAACTTTGATAATTACCCGCTAAGCGAACTGAGACCCTATATCGACTGGACTTTCTTCTTCCTTGCATGGGAATTCCGGGGCAAATATCCGGCCATTCTCAACGACCCCAAACAGGGCGAACAAGCACGGTTACTGCTCAGCGAAGCCAATGCCTTCCTGGATGAAATCATTGAAAATAAACTGATTCAGGCTAAAGGCGTATTGGGCATCTGGCCGGCAAACAGTTCCGGAGATGATATTGAACTCTATGCCGACGAACAGCGCGATAGTATCATTGGTAAATTTCACCATCTGCGACAGCAACAAGCCAAAGAAGAAGGTTCGCCACAATATTGTCTCGCAGATTTTATCGCCCCTAAATCGGAAAACATTGCCGACTACTGTGGTGCTTTCGCAGTTACTGCAGGAATAGGTGTAGCCGAACTGGTTGCCCAATACAAAGCCGATAACAATGATTATAAAGCCATTATGCTCGAAGCACTGGCCGACCGCCTGGCGGAGGCATTCGCTGAAAAACTGCATGAAGAGGTGCGGCGCAACTATTGGGGATATACCAAAGAAGAAAACCTCTCTAAAGAGCAGCTAATCTCGGTGAAGTATCAGGGAATCAGACCCGCAGCCGGTTATCCGGCCTGCCCCGAACACTCCGAGAAAGCTGAAATTTTCCGATTGCTCAATGCCGAAAAAAATACAGGTATCACACTTACCGAACACTATTCGATGTATCCGACTGCAGCTGTTAGCGGACAATATTTCGCTCATCCACAGGCAGTCTATTTCGGCATTGAAAAAGTTGGAAGGGACCAGGTTGAAGATTATGCCCGAAGGAAGGATGTGGCACAACAATTTGTAGAAAAATTTATTCCGGCCAATTTGAATTACAAATAGGAACCTTAAAACGGATAAATCTCATCGACAGACTTTTTCAGAAAGTCGCGGCGATAGTAATCATTATCAATAATTTCGCCATCCCAGATGATAATATCCAGATCGATGGTACGCGGGCCATATGGATGTTGAGAACGATCCCTTCCCAGTTGATCTTCTATTGATTTTAACAACAACAACAACTCATCCTTTTCGTGGATAACCGTCAGCGCAACAGCACCATTGATAAAGTTGGGCTGGAGCGATATTCCGATTGGTTTGGTTTCTAACAGTTTAGAAACAATAATTTCATCAGTCAACATTGACATAAGCTCGATAGCTGCCGGAATGTTCACTTCCGGGTCAATATTCGAACCAATTCCGATTACACATTTATGCTTTCGTGCCACGATATTCTTCCATTTCGACAGAGACAGAATCGGCAAAACGCAACGCAAAAGGTTTGTCGACCTCTACTTTTGCCCTGACAACACGCGTATCGGCCATAATTAGCTGCAATATGGCGGCGGTCAGTTTTTCGAGCAGTAAATAATTACTCCGTTCCACCAGGACAATTATCGATTTTTTAATTTCCTTGTAATCATATACATAATCCGGATTGTCTGTTTCAACAGCCCTATCAGCATCCACCTCGATTTCAGCATTGACAATTACTTGCTGCGGAGTAAGCCGTTCTTCAGGAAGGAACCCAATTAAGGTATTAATCTTCAGATTTTTGATTCGGATAATTGCCATGAAAACAATATTTTTTGTGATTCTCAAGTTAACAACAAACGTTGTCAATTACAACAAACTCATTCCGCCATCACAGAAAATAACCTCTCCGGTTACGCTCTCGTTTTCGAGTAAAAAAGTCAATGTATGCAATATCGAATTGACTCCCGTAGGTTTTTGCATCGGCGATTTAGCCGCAACTCCAGCCAGATATTTTTCATCTTTCCCTTCGGGCGGAAATAGAGCACCCAGTGCCAATCCATTTACCCGAATCTTTGGGGCAAACTCAACCGCTGCCATTCGGGTCGCCTCGGCCAATCCTTTTTTCGATAAGGAATAGGCAAAATGAGAAGGCAAATTAGAATCGATTCTCGAATCGAGCAAATTAACAATCAGTCCACTGCAATCTGATTTTACAAAACTGCCCATCAGCAAAAGCGGTGCCTCCAGATTAACGGCCAGATGATGTCTGATTTTTTCTGCAGATGTTTCAGCCAACCGGCCTTGCTCAAAAACAGATGCATTATTAATGATTAAATCAAGCCGTCCCATTCGCTTAATCACATCAGGAATTAAGTATTCAACCGACTGAACATCCGAAAGATCGACATTGAACAATTCAAATTGCCGTTCGTGGTGGCGGCTCCTCAACTCATGCAGTAACAGTGATGCATCCTCAGCCGAATGATGATAGTGAAGTGCAATATTCCAGCCACTATCAGCCATGAAAAGAGCAAACTCTCGACCAAGCCGACGTGCGCTACCAGTTATCAAAGCCACTTTTTTCATCGAAACAATCATTTGGTTAAATGTAATAAAAAAAGGGATGTCCTGTCGGAGCATCCCCTCTGCATATAAAAACCAGACAACATGAACTATTTTTTGTCGGCAACCAATTCGAAACTGAGTGTAAAATCGTCATAAATCATTCGGTCACCAAGGTCAGAGAAGAAACTTCCCGAACCATATTTAATCTCGTAAAGTGCACGGTTAACAGTCATTACACCTGTTGCGGTGAGTTTGCCGCCAACCACTTTAACTGCTGCATCAAACTCAATAGGTTTGGTAATACCTTTAATGGTTAAATCGCCTACAAAGTGATAAAGATCACCCGATTTGCTTTCCACTTTCTTCAAATTCAATTTCGATGTGCCAAATTTTTCAACTGAAAAAAAATCGTCAGACCAAAGATGCCCGACAAACTTCTTATTCATTCCGGCATCAGTAATATCGGTACAGGCAATGGTTTTCATGTCGATAACCAGTTCACCACCGGTAATTTTGCTTCCACTGATTAAAAGTGAGCCATTTTCGAATCCAATTGTTCCATCGTGTTTACCTGTTACTTTCTTGGCTTCCCAATTCACTTTGCTGGCAGTTTTGTTCACAGAATAGTTATCTGAGAAGCCAAGCAGCGGTGCTGCTAAAAAAACAGCCAACCAAAAAAAAGAATTTAAATTGCGACGCTTAAGTTTTGTGCCGTTTTCTAAAAGTAGTTTATTCATATCTCACTGTATTAATTTGACATTATGACGATTTTTACGTCATAAGTTTCAAAGTGTTACAAATCGCGTTGTTAATAAGATGTTATAAATATTGAATCAGATATTGTATATTTGCATTCAATAAGCAATAATAGGCCAATATGAAGAACCACAATGAATTAATAGAAGACGTTAACCTATCGACATTCCGGTTTTTTCAATCTCTGACTGAAGATGAACTCAAGAGCCTGAATTACGAAAAGACCTGTGCCCACTACAAAAAGGGCTCCATTCTTTACAAAGAGGGAAGCAGGCTTACCGGCTTTTATTGTATTATCCAAGGCGTTGTGAAGATTTACAAAACCGGGATTGACGGGAAAGAGCAAATTATCCGTTTTGCCAAAAAAGGCGATATTATTGCCTATCGCTCGTTGCTTACTCAGGAGTCGGCTTGTACCACATCAAAAACAATTGAAGATTCGGTACTTTGTCATATTCCCTACAAATCACTGCTCGGCCTAATCGAGAGAAACTCTAAATTTTCTCTCGCTATGCTGCGCATCGTGTGTGCCGAACTGAAGGAAGCCAACGATTACATTACAGATATCGCTCAAAAAACAGTACGTGAACGCCTTGCAGAGGTATTGCTTTTGCTGAAACAGGAGTTTGACCTCGATGCCGAAAAAACATTACAGATATCGCTCACCCGCGAAGAGCTGGCCAACATGGTTGGAACGGCAACCGAATCCATTATCCGTTTGCTTTCCGAATTTAAACAGGATAAACTGATCGATCTCCAGGGACGCAAGATAAAGATTATCAACATTCAGGGATTAATCAAGGCCGCCAATCTGAACAAAATTTAGGTCATTGCTGATTGAGCCATACTTCCGGATCGAGTTTCACGTTTTCTTTCCAGATTTGAAACTTTAGTACCGTTTTATTGTCTTCGTCAGCGTCAGTAAAAATCGAACCAATTTCCTGTTTCGTCTCAATCGTCTGACCACTTTGAACAGCAACATTTACCAGATTGGAATAAACAGTCAGGTAATTGCCATGCCTGATAATGACGGCCATATTTCCCCCGGGAATAGCCACCACTTTCGACACCTCGCCTTTAAAAATAGCCCTTGCTTTTGAACCGGCCTGAGTTGTAATGTCGATTCCCGAGTTCCGAACGGTTACATGCTTAAGGACAGGGTGGGGGTGCTCCCCAAAATGATCCGTTATCAACCCTTTCGCTACCGGCCACGGAAACTTTCCTTTGTTGTTGGCAAAATTGCCCGACAGCGCTTTATCTTCGGCTGACATGGTAAAACCAGGCTCTTTCTTCGATTTTGCTGCAACCTTACGGGCCTCATCAGCAATAATCCGCTCAATTTCCTGCTGAAGTTTCAGCTCGGCCTTCTTCTGGGCTTCGAGTTTACGTCGCAACTCTTTGTCCTTTTGCTGTAAACCGGCATAATATTCCGTCTGTTCCGAACGCTGCTTTTCTATCTTCCTTGCCTGATCAACCTTGACCAACAATAAATCCTGCTTCTCGTCCTTACGATTGTTGTATTCGGTTATTTGGTCATTTAAAGAGATTTGTATGCTTTCAATCTGTTCAATCTGCCTTTTCCGATAATCGGCATATTGCCTCAAATATACGAATCGCTTATAAGCCTGATTAAAATCTTCGGCTGACAAAAGAAAAAGTAACTGGTTCGTTGCATTCTGGTTACGGCGTGCATAACGAACCATCGAAGCATACTTTGATTTTACATCGGCCAAAACAATCTTCAACGAATCGACCCGATGCAAACTTTGCGATATGGAAGAATCGAGGTAAGTGATTTCGGTATTGATATTCGATATCAAATTGGTTTGCAGCTTGATACTCTTTTCAAGAACTGCCAGCCGATTCAGCGAATTGCGGGCATTCTGTCCGGTTTCCTTTAACAAACCATTGATGTAATCTATCTCCTGGGCGGTTTTCTCCTTTTGTTTTTTTAGTTCGTTAAGCGACTGAGATATGGCTTCGTTGGCCATAAAAACCAAAACAAGAAGCAATATGGAAAATTTGAATCGACGCATAAATCTGATCGCTTAACTATTCGTTGGCTCCGAAAATAATCATTTTAAATGCTTCCGGCTATACCTTTCGGGGATATTAAAACCGAAATTTGCAGGCTCGTCGATCGTAATCCTCGACAACTGGATATTTAATACCATATTTTCAGATCCGGAAATCGTTAACCGAATATTACCGGGAAAGAATTGCTGGTTGATTTGTGAAAACTCTGAAAATTCGATCGTTAAAACCCTTTCAACTTCCAAATCATCGAAAACCATCTTTCGAATAACGAACATATCGGGATCGACAAAAATATCTTGCTTCATCAAATGCCGGTCTGACAGCCTGTTCTTTAACCGGCCCAACTTATCTTCGTTTTTCTCTAACTTTCTCAACTTCCTGTCATGCAGCGAGGAAATTTTATACATTTCGTCGACAATGTCGATATAATAATCCCGAAAGTCTTTTTCATCTTCCGTTTGCTTAAACGAATAGAGTTGAAAACCAAGTACTGACTGAATAATATTAAAATCGACATCTGAACCAATCAGTTCGCTGATAAAATTATACGACCCTTGATAAACCTCTTTTTCGAGGTGATAAACCGCAGTAAACGAATCGGGATTGGCTTCCAGTTTGCCAACCGGAATGGCCAGTTTTTGTGCTGAAACCTGAATAACACTGTCTTTGCTGATTTTATAAGAACCCCTAATCGATGTTGTTTTATTCTCTTTTTCGAACGAAACATTTACTCGTCCTACATTCAGCGTATTATATTTCAATCCGTTATCTTCAACAAGCCGTATCACCCGGCTCACTCCCAAACGTTTGATCTTCCTTTCGGGCACAACAACTTTCTCGGCATGTTTGCAACCAAACATCACCATCAAAGAGAGAATAACGATAATTTTGGACCAATTCAACTGCAACCTGATCATGGTTCTTCGGGTGATTCGATATAAATGATTTTGTTGATTTTCTCCGGTAAGACCTGAGATTTATTTCCCATCTCGAGTGATTTCTTCCATTGAACAACTGCATTTTCTTTATCATCCAGAAAATAAAGAATATCGCCATAATGTTCGATTAAAACCGCACTCGATTCTTTGTCGTTGTTAATAGCCGACTCGATGTAGAACTTGGCCAGCCGGTAATCTTTCTTCTTGAAAAGTACCCAGGCATAAGTGTCTAAATATGTTGCATTATCGGGATTATTTTGAATAACGGTCCCACTCATCTTTTCGGCCAGCTCAAGTTTGAGATTCAGCAACGAAAGATAATATGCGTAGTTGTTCATCGCCATCCAGTTCTGCGGATCGTTGGCCATTACCAAGTCATACATTTTGAATGCCTCTTCCTGCTTTTTTTCTTTGTACAAAGCTTCGGCCCTGTACAAATAAAACTGTGCCAGCAACTTCGGATTATTGGCAGCATAAACTTGACCATTATCGAGAACCGTATACATCTCTTCAATTTTTCCCAATTGCAGCAGGGCAACTGCATCAAGCAGATAAATCAAAGGCTGTTCGGGGAAATAAATGGCTGCCGTTTTACTGTCGTCGCTAAGGCTCTTCCAGTCGAGCAGCTCGTTGTCGACCATCAAAAGCCTTTCCCAGTACTCGTAATTGTCTTTTTTGATATCAAGCGCATGACGAAGTTGTTCTCTTGCCTGCTGAAAGTCCTTTTTATTGTAGAAATAGTCGTAGTAGAACAAAAACGGGCGCTCGTCGTCGATATGCGTATCAATCAGAATTTTAATCAGTTCAACCTGCTGTTCATCCGATATTTTATTTTCGCCTGGTTGGGTGAGCAAAACAAACATCTGGCCTTTGGTTTCGAATTCGAGCGACGATTTTGAAAAGGCAATTTTAATATGTTCGTATGCTTTGGCCATATCGCCACCTTCCTTGTAAAAATTGGCAATCGAAAGATGGACAAAGCCATCATCGGGATCGACCTGAAGGATTCTGTTATAATTTTCGAATGCTTTTTCGCGCTGACCATCGTTCAAATACATATCGGCCAGCAAACCATAATATTTGGGTTCGGCAGGGTAGGCAGCTATTAACTTTTCTATCTCTTTATAAGCAGCCGCTTTATTACCGGCTTGCAAATAGAGCTGTTGCTTGCCTATCGACAGCATTTCAGAAATGCCCATTCTTTTCTCCAGCAAATTGTATGTGGCAATAGCATCAGTTGTTTTACCGGCCATTCCAAGCATCGAAGCCTGGTAATAAGGATATTCAATAACATTGGGCTCTATTTTTTCAAGTGTTTTGTATTCTGCGGCTGCCTTATCGTACAACTTGTTTTGCTGATAAAGTTTAGCCAGTAAAATATGGTAATATTTATTGTCAGGATTGATGGAAACAGCTTTCTCGAGCATCATCATCGAACTTTGGTAATCGCCTTTCGATACATGAATATTCGCTATCTCATACATGGCAGCTGCCGAATTGGGATCCATTTCGAGGCACTGCGAAAATATCTTCACTGCTTCATCAATATTTCCTATCGTGCGTTGCTTTACCCCTTCAACATAAAGATATTGAAACTCTTTTTGTTTGTCGCTGTCAACCGCTGAATTATTGGATACACTTTGTACAGGAACCGGAGCCGCTGGGGTAGCACTTTTTTCAACCACTTTACATGACGAAACGAAAACTGTGGCAACCAACAGAACCGTTGAAATCCTTCTATATTTTATCATTCGCTGTTTATTATTTATGATGAGGGAAAATTAATGTTTCCCGGTGTGGCCAAAACCACCGTCGCCGCGAACAGACTCCTCCAATTCATCTACGGGAACCCATTCCACTTTCGAATAGGCCGAAACAACCATTTGCGCAATCCTTTCACCGTGGTTTATCACGAACGGTTCGTTCGACAAATTGATAAGAATGACTTTAATTTCACCCCTGTAATCGGCATCAATTGTACCAGGAGAATTGAGTACTGTGATTCCCTTATTGATGGCCAAGCCACTGCGAGGACGTACCTGTGCTTCGTAACCTTCAGGTAACTCAATAAATAAACCGGTTGGAACCAGCATGCGTTCGAATGGTTTAATAACCAGTGATTCTTCCAAATTGGCACGAAGATCCATTCCGGCCGAGTGGTCGGTACTGTAAAATGGCAGTATGTTCTTCGAATGATTAACGACTTTTACTTTCATCTTCAATTTTAAAGTTGCTAAAATACAAAAGTTTAATTAACCCTTTTGCGGACGACGAAAGGCAACCTTCAGGTCAGTCCTTTCGAAATACCAGAAAACGGCAATAAAAATCATGAAAAGGGATGTTTTCAATCCATATAAAATTAAACGCGATTCGACCTCAATCTGTTCCGAAACAATGAACAGTACGATGGCTACTGCGAAATAGGCAGCGATTTTAGCCAAATCGTAACGTACCGGAAAATATTTTTGTCCAACAAAATAGGAGATTACCGTCATCACCAGCGATGCAACAAAAAAGGCAATTGCTGAAGCCATATACCCCATCATCGGAACAAAAATAATATTTACAGCCAGTGTAATCGCTGCACCAATAATGGTAAAGCGGGCACCAAAATGGGTTTGATCGGTCAGTTTATACCAAAGCGATTGCGTGTAAAACATCCCTAAAAAGAGATTGCCCATCAGTAACCACGGAACAACTTTGATTCCCTGGTGATATCCCGAAGTGGACGACCCAATAAAGAATTTGATGATATCGATATAAAACATGACGCCCAGAAAAATCATTAAACCCATTACCACAAAATAGTTCATAATAACGGCATACGCTTTTTTGGAATCTTCATTTTTGTAATGGGAAAACAAAAACGGTTCGAACGAAAACCTGAACGCCTGCACAAACAGCGACATTAAAATGGCCAGTTTGCTATTGGCCGAATAAATACCAAGTTCGTGAACCGGATCACCCGAAGGAATCAATTCAGGTATCAAAATCTTGTCGATATTCATATTGACCATTCCGGCTAGGCCAACAATCAGGATTGGCCAGCCATACCGCAACATTTCAATCAAGACGGAGCGATCGATTATCATCTTCCTAAATTTCAACTCCGGCATAAAGAGCAAAAGTGTAACTACCGACGAGATCAAATAGGCCAAAAAGGCGTATCCAATACCAATATCTTTCGAATAGAAATATTGCAAAAAAGAATCAGGATTGGCTTGCAACACTTTTGGGCAAAGTAAAATCCAGAAGAGATTAAGCAAAATATTGACACCAATATTGATTATTTTAAAAAGAGCAAACTTCATTGGTTTACGTTGAAGCCTTAATCGGGCAAACGGGATTGTGGTCATCGCGTCGACGGCAACCGTAATACCCATCCAAACAATAAATTCGGAATGTTCGGGATAACCAACCCAACCTGATAGTGTTTTTGAAAAAGAGACAACAAATAAAATAAAGAGTATTGCTGTTACTGTTAGCGACGAAAAAGCAGTTTGAAAAACCTTATCGGAATTGTCGCTCCGGCTGGCAAACCGAAAATAGGAGGTCTCCATTCCGTAAGTGAGTAAAACTTGTAAAAAAGCGACATAAGCCAATACATTGCTTAAAATACCAAACTCGCCCGGAAGAAACATCCAGGCATACAGCGGGGTCAACCACCAATTCAAAAAACGCCCTACAATACTGGGAATCCCGTAAATAGCCGTTTCACCGGCCAAACGCTTTAAAACACTCA
>CAYOJD010000043.1:0-23259 GCA_964404205.1 uncultured Prolixibacteraceae bacterium | reverse complement strand
AGCTACAAAAGAGTTGCTTAGGTTGTATCGCTTTTTTATAAACTTTTTACAAAATTGGGCCACGGCGCTGTTGTACGTCCTGCCCGGACGCTGCCTTTTCCTTATCTTGTGTGTATCTTGTGTGTATCTTACGTGTATATTGTGTGTATATTGTGTGTTTAATAACACATAATATACAGGGGAAATAGACAAAAAATAGAGCGATGATAAGGGGCCGATTGGCCGATAATAGCCTGCCGGGTGGCGGGTGTGTAACGGCCCTTACTGCCTGTTCGGCGCAACTTTATCAAATCAGACTACTGTAACCGGCAAACTTTATTAAATATGGATTGCATATTGCCCGCTTCACGAAATTTTCGGTACTTTGAACCTCGTTTTTTTACATTCGATTATCAAACTATCTGCGATGAGAAAAAAAATATCCCTGTTCCCACTGTTGCTGGCTACCTTATGGTTAGGCAGCTGTCAGTCGAATAAACCGACCGCCCCAGAGGCCGAGCGGCTGACTGACTATGTCGATCCGTTTATTGGTACCGGCGGCCACGGCCATACCTTCCCGGGTGCGGCGTTTCCCTTCGGACAGATTCAGTTAAGTCCCGACAACGGCACGCAGGGGTGGGACTGGTGTTCGGGGTACCACTACTCCGACAGCATCGTTTCGGGCTTTAGCCATCTGCACCTGAGCGGAACGGGCATTGGCGACCTGGCCGATATCTCCTTTTTGCCGGTTGCTGCAGCGGTGACCCTTCAACCCAACGAGAGCAATGCCGATTTTGTGAAACGGTATGCCTCGACCTATACCCATGCCGGCGAGAGTGCCCGTCCGGGCTATTATGCCATGACCATGGGCAATGGCATCAAGGCGGCCTTTACCGTTACCGAACGTGCCGGCTTGCACCGCTATCGCTTTCCCGAAACGGGTGAGAAGAACCTGATTGTCAACCTGGGTTTTGCCATCAACTGGGACAAGCCTTACGAAACGGCGCTGACGGTGGTGGAGCCGACCCTGATTACCGGCAAACGGCTCTCGAAAGGGTGGGCTGCCGACCAGCATGTTTATTTCGCGGCCCGATTCTCGAAACCGCTCACCGCTTCGGTTATCGAAAATGTGGGGGGCGAGGGACGTACCGTTGGGGTTTTCACCTTCGGCGACAACGAGGTGATGGTAAAAGTGGGTATCTCGTCGGTAAGCGTGGAGAACGCGCTGGCCAATCTCGATGGTTCGCTCACCGGCTGGGATTTCGAGGCAACCGCGAAAGCGGCTTCCGACGCGTGGGAGAACGAGTTGGCCAAAATTACCATCCAGAGCGACGATCAGGTGCAGAAAACCATTTTCTATAGCTCGCTTTATCATACCATGGTGGCCCCGGCACTCTTTTCGGATGCCAACGGCCAGTTTAAAGGGGTGAAAGGCGATAGGCAACAGGCCAACGGCTATCGGCGTTACACCGTATTCTCGCTGTGGGACACCTACCGCGCCCTCCATCCGCTCTTTACCATTACCCAAACCGCTCGGGTAAACGATATGGTGAAGAGTATGCTCGATCATTACCGTCAAACCGGCTTGCTGCCGGTATGGGAGCTCGAAGGGAATGAAACCTGGTGTATGGTGGGCAACCACTCAATTGCGGTGATAGCCGAAGCCATACTGAAAGGGATTGGCGATTTCGACCGCGAAGAGGCTTTCCAGGCCATGAAGGCTACCTCGCTGCACGACCGCGACGGGATGGGGCTTTATATGCAGATGGGCTATATGCCGGCCGACAAGGTACAGCAATCGGTCGCCAAATCGCTCGAAGTGGCTATCGACGACTGGTGCGTGGCTGCCGTGGCCCAAAAGCTGGGCAAAACGGAAGATGCCGCGCTGTTCGCCCAACGGGCCGGGAGTTTTAAACAATATTTCGATAAAGAGAGTGGCTTTATGCGCGGCAAGCTAAGCAACGGCCAGTGGACCACCCCTTTCGACCCTTCCTATTCGAAACACGAAGGGAGCGATTATACCGAGGGCAACGCCTGGCAATATTTGTGGCTGGTGCCGCAAAATGTGGAAGGATTGATGGAACTGCTGGGGGGCGCCGGGTCGTTTGCCGAAAAGCTGGAGCATCTGTTTCAGGTCGAAGAGGGGGTGAAAGGGGCCGAGGCATCGCCCGATATCTCCGGTTTGATTGGCGCTTATGCCCATGGCAATGAACCGGGCCACCACACCACCTTCCTGTTTAACTATGCCGGAAAGCCTTGGCGTACGCAGGAGCTGAACCGTTTGATTCAGACCACCATGTACACCACCTTGCCCGATGGCATTTGTGGCAATGAAGATTGCGGGCAGATGTCGGCCTGGTATATCTTCAGCGCGATGGGTTTCTATCCGGTTAACCCGGCCGACCTGAAATATCAGTTTGGTTCGCCGCTGGTGAAAGAGGCCCGTATCGAGGTGGCCCCCGGCAAATATTTTACCATGAAAGCGCCCGAAGCTTCGGCTACCTATCTCTATATGAAGGCAGCTACACTGAACGGGCAACTGCTCGACCGTACCTACATCACGCACGACGAGATAATGGCCGGCGGAACATTGGAATTTACGATGAGCGATAAACGGTAAGTCAGGTTTTCATTGTAGTCGGTATCCATTTCCCGCAGATTACGTGATTGGCGTAATCTGCGGGAAGTTTTATTTAGGATGTCTATTTACGGTTTTCGAAAATAGACATGAAATACCTCGGCTGACTCTTTTTGAAGCCAGTGATCGATGCGGAGACTGGTGGCTTTGTCGATAAGCGGTGCCGGGATAAAGGGGGCAATTACCTGATAGATAGCCCCGGGTGCCAGCTGGTTCAGGTCCGAAATCACCTGATTGACCGGTTGCTCTCCTGCATTTAGCATTTCGCGGATATCGAGGCTTTTGGCCACTTTGGCCTGATCGAACCATTCCGGCCGGACCGAATGGTAATGGGTATCTTCCGCACTGTCGAGCGCATCTTGTCCCACTGCTTTGCGCAGAAAGTTAATCAAGTCTTCCACCTTCACGTTTCCGATAGTGGCTGCCTGTTGCAGGGTGGCAATCTTGGCCACAGTGTTACGCAGGATTGGGTTTTTCAGTTTTTTGAATGCAGGCACATAGCCAATCAGCAAATCTTCCAGTTGCGGGTAGGCCTCCAGCAACTGCAGTACCTTTGTTTTCGGGCTGATAATCAGTTTATGGTTTTCCATTTTCTTTTGTGTAAGATAATATTCGTTGTTCGCCTTCCAAATCGCGGTAAGGTTGCACGTTGTGCGACACCTCCAGCGTCCCAAGGTATTCGCCCTTGTCGTTGCGCAGGGCAAAATATTCGATATGGATCATTTTCCCGCCCATATTGATCCAGAATGGGGCACGCGACTCTTTTCCGCTTTTAAAATCATCGATAATTTTATCGACAATATGGGCGCTGGCCGGCGGATGGCACAAGCGGACATCGCGGTTCAGGATGGCCCTGTTGCGCTGGAAGATTCGTTCGGTGCCCTGTGAGAAATATTTTACCTTATCGTTCCGGTCGACAAAAGTCATGTCGATGGGCAACTGGTTGAGGATGGCCAGTAACTCCTCTACACTGAAACTTCCGGAGGGCAACTGGATATTCCCTGCTGTTTTGTTCATCACGGCGAGGGTATCTTCGCTGGCCCATTCGGGTTTCCATGCTTTGGGCGGGTCGTAAAGGCAGAAGCCGATTTCGAGCGACTGTTTGTCAATTTCGTACCACTCGGCATCGGTCAGTTTATCCAATGTCATCGGGAAGAGTATCTCTTCCTCTTTCCCGGTCATATCGACCACGCCATTTACGGCCGGCAGCAGGATCAGTTCAGCCGAAGCCAGCAACTCTTCGGTGGTTATCCCTTCGGTTTGCAGCAGTTCGATGGCTCCTTTTATCAATTCCCTGATTTCGTCGTGCTTGCCCCACATCACTTTCGGCGGGCCGGTTATGCCGTAGCTTTCGAGGTGGGGGAAGAGCAGGTACTCTTTTCGCTTGTAGAGCTTATCCACATCGAAAAGGTTATTGAAAAAACCACGCAGTTTCAGCAGGTCGGTGGCCAGGTTGGCTCCATTGTTGCCTGCTATTTCGTCGAGCAGTTTTTTGATGTTGGCCACCAGGGCTTTCAGCGCCTTGTTTTCGTTGAGCATCACATCGACCGGATGGCCTTCGGGGATCTGCTTTGAGGCCGAAAGATCGACATTTCCTTGAAGCACTGCCGAATGGGCATCGCAAAGCCGGAGAATCTCCTGTTCGGGAAGCCCTTCGCTAATTAGCTCCTGCTCTACCTCGACCACTTCGCCGTAGGGAATGGCGCTTAAACTTTGCATCAGCTCATGGCGCACCTCATCTTCAGCGTGGCCAAGGTGCAATTTCAGAATCAGCTCTTTGAGCTTTTTCTTTCTGTTTTCCGAGTTATTTATCAGTTCACTCATTATCCGGGGTTTTTTAAGGATGGATAAATATATGTTTGCTTGTGCTTATTTTCAATCGCCTGATATTGGGGTTTTTATTGTCGATAGTCCCCATTAATGGCTACTGCGGCCGAAATGGTTGTCCCGTTAATCTGGCTACTTGTTCCAGTCAAGCAGCCGCTGTTCGCCTTCCAGTGCCCTGATTTCGGTCGCATCCTGGCTCACCTCGATGGTGCCTTTGTAGCATCCCTGTTCGTCGCGCAGCGCGAAATAACGGATATGGATAAAACGTCCTTTCATCTTTATCCAGAAATCGGCATGACTTTTTGTCCCGTTGCGGAAGGCTTCCACAATCTCGTTGACGATGTGGACGCTTTCGGGCGGATGGCAGTTTTGTACTTTTCGGCCAATGATGGCTTTCGAGCGGGGAAAGATACGGTGGCGGGCTCCCGAGAAATAGCGTACCTCGTCGTGTTCATCAACAAATGTGATATCAACCGGTAGCTCGTTCAGCATCAGTACCAACTGTGCAGGGGTAAGGGAGCCGGTGCCTAAATCGATTGTTCCTTCAACTGCCTGGCTTATTTCAGTCCCAGACCGGTAGCGTGGGGCAACTCCGTAACACCAGCCGGTTTCGCGGCTTTGTTGCAGCATATCGTCCCAACCCTTTTCGGGGATGGCCCGCAGTGCCACCGGAAAGACAATCTGTTCTTCGCGGAAGATAATGGGCAAGACCACAAAAAATAGTTTGCCTATCTCGTGGTTGAGGGCTACCTTGTCGGGCGATTGTTGTTGCAACAGTTGGGCCATTTGCTTAACGCTTTTGCGGAAATCGTCGTGAAACGACCACATCAGTTGCAGGCAACGATGCTGCGTAAAGCTTTTTTCGAGCCAGGGAAAGAGAATGTTCTCCTTCTTGATGTAATGGAGCTCGTATTCCTTTATCCGTTCGACGAAGGCCGAAAGCTGTTGCCTTGCCTCATCGCGAAGTTGGTTGTTCGAATCGAAACAGCTTTTTATCCAAGGCTTTACTTCGGAAATGGCGGCTTCGACACCCCGGTTTTCGAGCATCATGTAGTAGAGAAAATGTCCTTCGGCAGGCTTTTCCCGGTGCTTTGCGTTTAGCGATTTATAGAACAGGTTGATCAGTTTTCCGGCAAACGCTTTGACCTGGGCTACCGGATAGCCATCGGCCAACAACTGGTCGAACAGTTGCATGGTTTCATGGGCATCGATATTTTCGATATCGTTTTGGTATTGCCCGAAAAGCATCTTGCCATTTTCGCCATCGATAAGGCGGCCGGCAAATGTGATAAGCCGCTCCAGCCGTTGGTTTGTGTGTTGAATCAGTTCCGACATCGTTAAAAAATCTGCGTCCTGGTAGTAAAGTTACTACAGTGGACGCAGATAAAGGGTTATTGGGGTCAATTATTTTTGCTTATAGCTCCATCCGCCGGCCAGGCCGAAGATAAACCAGGCCAATGCGACTGTACCGGCGGCAAAAATGGTATCGCCGATGGCCCGTAACCATTTCAGGGTTACAATGTAGGGTTGTTGCATAAACTCGGCTGAACGGGCAAACCACAATCCCTCTTTTACACTGGCTACCGTTTGCGCAAGGCCTACGGGCAGTACACTGATAAGGACCATCGCGGCCAGGCCAATATTGATGCTCCAGAAAGCAAACCGGATGGTCCCCTCTTTCCACGCTTTCTCCTTGTTCATATCGCGAAGCACGAAGAGCATCAGGCCGATACCCAACATACCGTAAACGCCGAAGAGTGCCGTGTGGCCGTGTACCGGCGTGGTGTTTAACCCCTGCATATAGTAAAGGGCAATGGGCGGATTAATCAGGAACCCGAAGATGCCGGCTCCGACCAGATTCCAGAAAGCAACCGATATAAAGCTGTAGATAGGCCATTTGTAGGCTTTTATCCATTCGTTGCTTCGGCTTAGTTTCAGATTGTCGTAAGCTTCGAAGCCCATCAGTACGAGCGGCACCACTTCGAGGGCACTAAAGGTTGCCCCCAGGGCCAGAACCACGGTGGGTGTTCCGGTGAAGTAGAGATGGTGGAAAGTACCCAGTATCCCGCCGGCCAGAAAGACAATGGTCGAGAAAAGAACGGCAGTGGTGGCCACCTGTGCCTTGATAATGCGCATCCTGACAAAGAGGAAGGCGGTTACCACCGCTGCAAATACTTCGAAGAAACCCTCTACCCAAAGGTGGACGACCCACCAGCGCCAGTATTCGGCGATGGCCAGATGGGTTTGTCTGCCCCACATCAATCCGGCACCGTAGAAAGCGGCAATGGCAATGGTCGATATCAGGAACAGAATAAGGAGATTTCGGTTTTCGCTCTTCTGTTTCAGTGCCGGCCAGATGGCACGGCCCATCAGCAGCAGCCAGATAACCAGTCCGATAAACAGGAAGAGTTGCCAGAAGCGGCCGAGGTCGACATATTCGTACCCTTGATGGCCAAACCAGAAGTTTTCGACCAGGCCCAATTTTTGCATAACCCCCATCCATTGGCCGGCCAGCGAGCCTACAACGATAACCAGCAGGGCTCCAAAGAGGAAGTTAACGCCCAGTCGCTGGAATTTAGGTTCAACACCCGATATGGCCGGGGCGTAATAGAGCCCGGTGGCCAGCCACGAGGTGGCAATCCAGAAGATGGCAATTTGGACATGCCAGGTCCGCGATAGGGAGTAGGGGAGCCACTGGGCGAGCGGGATACCGTAAAGCGCTTGCCCTTCGACGGTGTAATGGGCGGTAATTACCCCCAGAATGACCTGTACCAGCAGCAGCGCCGATACAATCCAGAAATATTTTACCGTCGCTTTTTGCGATGGGGTTTGCGATTCGTTTCTTAACTGGAAGATTGCCGGAACCGATTCGCCCTCTTCGTCGCGACGTTTGGCATAATACCATACCATCAGTCCGATGCCGGCCAGCAACATGATGACACTGAAGCCGGTCCAGAGAAGCAGTGCTCCCGTTGGCCTGTTGGCTACCAGCTCTTCGGCGGGCCAGTTATTGGTGTATGTAATCTCCTGTCCGGGGCGTTCGGTTACGCAAGCCCACGATATCCAGAAAAAGAATGCATTCATTTTTCGAACCCTTTCCGGGTCTTTCAGCGAGTTTTCCGGGATACTGTAGGTGTCGCGGTCGGCGGCATATTGCGGGTCATTGGTAAATAATCCGCCATAATAGCTGCTGTTGCTGGCAATGGCTTCGGCCCTGAGGGGCGAGACAGTTAACGTTGCCGAGCTTTTGTCATAACTGTTGGTGCGCAACTCCTGCTGAAGTTTCACTTTCAGGTAGGCCTGTTTCTCCTCGCTCAGTTGGGCAAAAGGGGCGCTGTCGCTTTGCAGGGCCAGTTTGTCGAGCATGTAAACCGCTTCGCGATGAAGCCAGTCGGCACTCCAGTCGGGGGCCTGATAAGCTCCATGTCCCCAAACGGTACCCACCTCCTGGCCCCCTATCGACTGCCATACATTCTGGCCGTCTTTAATATCAGCCCCGGAAAAGAGCAGGGCGCCATCGGTGGTAACTACCCTGTCGGGAATCGGGGGTGCCTGACGGTAGATTTCCCTGCCATAGTAGAGCAGTACTGCGAACGAAATCGTCATTACGGCTATAAAGCCGAGCCACAATTTTCTTGTTTTCATTTTAGTTAGTATTAAATTGACTGTAAATCCCTGATGTTATCGGGCAAAATCATCTTTTTTCAGAGGCTTAGCGCCTTTTTGAACAGGATATTGTTTTCGAGATGGACATGGATATGCAAGTCGTCCTCGAACTGTTCGAGCAGCTTGAAGGTGACATGGTAGGTGTTGCACCCGTCGTCCGGGACCGTGTAGTTTTGTGTGATTTCATTGATTTTGTCCATGGCGCCTCCGGCAAATTCATGTTCGCCGTTCATCCGGTTGATTTCAGAATGGATAATCGCTTTTGCTTCAGTTGAACCATCTTTCAGTGCCCGCCTGATGGCCGGGAAGAGCACCTCTTCCTCGTTGCGGAGGTGTTGAATCAATTCAACATTAATTTGAGAAAACAGCGATTCTACCTCCAGCAGTTCGGGGTGATGGTCGCCGTGGACGCGAGCAATCTTCAGCGTATAGAAACAGATCTCGGGCAATGTTTTGGTTACATATCGATGATGGGTATTGACAATGTAATCGCATAAAAAAGCAAGATCCCATTCGTTAAAAGTTTGCGCGGGGGCTGATGCCGATTGCTGCAATTCAGTGAGTTGATGAATCAGTGCATGTACATCGATTCCTTTTTCGGCACAGGCCATATCAAGCGGTTTCTTCCCGCCGCAGCAGAAGTCCAGACCGGCTTCCTTGAAAAGCGATGCTGTCCTGAAATCGGTAGCTACAATATCGCCCAGTAGTTGTGTTGAATAATCCATAACATTCCATTTTGGTTTTGCATGGGCAAATGTAGTAATATTTTTATATAAAAGACAAAAAGGTCTTTTAGTAAATTGAGAATAATATTTTATCTTTGTCGAGACAAAACCGAATCGGATGTTTAACAAGGAGACAGAATATGCATTGAGGGGACTCGTTTATGTGCAGATGCAAAATACGTTGGGGAACCGGCCGGGAACCGACGAAATTGCCCGCGAAATAGATGCCCCTCGGTTTTATACGGCTAAAATATTGCAGCGAATGGTCAGGATGGGCTTTCTCTCGTCGGTAAAAGGGAAAGGAGGTGGTTTCTTTTTCGACGAAGCGAAGCCGGAAATCACGCTCAAGGAAATTGTAATGGCTACCGAAGGAAACAAAGTTTTGGTGGGTTGCGGTATCGGGATGAAGAACTGCGATTGTCTGGCCCCTTGTCCGCTCCACGAACAATATGCGCCGATTCGTGAGGAGATTGACAAACTGGTCTCGCGTGAAACGGTGCAGACACTGGCCCGCAAATATGCGCAACTGAGAGTCAAGAATGAACCATGATTGATGAATTAACAATTGGATTACCATGAAAAATATTACCAACGAACTGTCGGCAGAACACCAGAATATTCTGAAAGTGATTGGCATCGTAATGCAGGAATGCGAACGGCTCGAATCGGGCGCTGCACTCAACAAGCCTTTTTTCGAAGACATTGTCTATTTTATTCGTAATTACGCCGATGGTTTTCACCATGCCAAAGAGGAAGATATTCTCTTTAAAGCCATGCTTGGCAGCAATGGACAGATGCACTGTAACCCTATTCCGGTAATGCTCCACGAGCACGACGAAGGGCGCAGATATGTCGCCGGGATGATTTCTGCACTCGGGCACGACCAAAAAGAGGTGCTGATTGACAATGCGCGCGGCTATTGTTACCTGCTGCATAACCATATTTTCAAGGAAGATAACGTCCTTTACCCGATGGCCGAGGAGGCACTTTCGGAGGAAGAAAAAAGTGCCGTGGAAAATGGTTATCGCGAAGTAACGCTTGCCGATTTCTTTGGCCGTGATATTGAAACGTTTATCGCGAAGCTGAACCAGAAGAAAGATTAAAAACTGTACGATATATGATTTATTCGAATAGTGCCGTCAGGCGACAGAACCGTTTGCTCGAAGAGCAGGAAGCCAAAGCATTGCTCCTCAAGGGCGAATATGGCGTTTTATCAATGGTCGACAGCGATGGCCGTGCCTACGGAATCCCAATCAGTTATGCCTGGGACGGTGAGGGCTCACTCTATCTGCATGGCGCACTTGAAGGACGGAAACTGCGTTGTCTCTCCCAAAACAACCCTGTTTCGTTTTGTGTGGTAGGCCACACCCAGGTGTTGCCGCAAAAGTTTTCGACCGAGTACGAAAGCATTATCCTCGAAGGAACAGCCATAATGGATTTGCCGGTTGAAGAGAAGCTAAAAGGGCTGATCTGTTTGGTCGAAAAATATAGTCCTGAGTTCAAGGAAAAAGGGCTACAATATGCCGAAGGTTCGCAGCACGAAACAGTGGTCATCAGGCTCGATATCGAACACTGGTCGGGTAAGTGCCGAATCAGCAAACGGTAAAGCCGGAGGAAATCGGATGGAGAAAAGCTGGAAGATTTTCAAAAAGCTGCACCGCTGGCCGGGATTGGTGCTCTCGTTTATCCTGCTCTACTTTGCCGTTACCGGTATTGTGATGAACCACCGCGATTGGTTCTCGGGGGTAGATGTCGATCGAAAATATCTGCCCGAAGAGTATGCTTACCAAAATTGGAACAATTCGGCCGTAAAGGGCAACCTGAATCTCAATGCCGATTCGGTACTGCTTTATGGCAATATCGGGATTTGGCTTACCGATTCGGCCTTTACCCGGTATCAGCCTTTCGATGCCGGTTTGCCCAACGGGAGCGACAATCGTAAAATATTCGATATCCATCGTACTCCCGACGGGGCATTGTATGCGGCCACGCTTTTCGGGCTGTATGGCTATCATTATCCATCGAAACAGTGGAAAAAGTTTAACCTTCCGGTCGATATCGAACGGTTTACGGCTGTCGAAAGCATTGGCGATACGGTTTACGCCATCAACCGTTCCCATCTGTTTAAAGGAAAATCGGCGGGGACCGAGACCTCTTTCGTCCAGATTGAATTGCCCGTCCCGGCGGGTTATGTCAACAAAGTATCCCTTTTTGCAACACTGTGGCAAATTCACTCCGGCGAGATATTGGGTTTGCCGGGGCAGCTTTTTGTCGATCTGCTGGGGCTGGTTACTATTTTCCTGTCGGTAACCGGAATCATCTATTTCTTTATTCCCGGCTGGATGAAAAGACGGAACCAGAAAAACCTACCGGTAGCCCAACTGGCCCGGACAGGCCGATGGAACCTGAAGTGGCACAACAAGGTGGGGGCACTTACCTTTCTGTTCCTGATTCTCCTTTACTTTACCGGGATGTTTCTCAGGCCCCCGCTGCTGATTGCCATTGCCACCACCGAGGTCGCCCCGTTGAAATATTCACACCTCGATCAGCCCAATCCATGGTACGACAAACTTCGCGATATCCTTTACGACCCCACGAGCGATCGCTTACTGCTTTCGACGGCTGAAGGCATCTATTGGCTGAAGCCCAACGGGCTGCAACCGGTCCGATTCGAAAACCAGCCCCCTGTAAGCGTGATGGGAATCAATGTCTTTCAACACTATTCCGATGGTACTTTTCTGGTTGGCTCCTTCAGCGGATTGTTTCTTTGGCACCCCGATAGCCCCGAAGTGGTGAACTTTGTTACCGGGAGGGTCCATCAGGAGGTTTCGGGCGGAAGGCCAATTGGCGATTTCAAAGTTACCGGAGCCATAACCGATTGCCGGGGCGAAATCTATATGGTCGATTACAATGCCGGTGCCATCGCGTTGCACCATCCGTTCAGCTTTCCCCCAATGAGCCAAAATGTGCTGAATGCATCTAAAATATCGTTGTGGAACGTTTGTCTGGAGATACATACCGGCCGTTATTTCAGTGCATGGCTTGGCAATTTCTATATCCTGATTGTTCCGTTGAGCGGCCTGGCTGCAGTCGTGCTTGTCATAAGCGGCTATATGCTTTGGCGAAGAAAATACAGGGGAAAGAAAGAGTGACGCACAGATTGAAAGAAAGCCTTTATCTTTCTCAAAACTGCCCCCATCTTTCATGAAACTGCCATTGTCAATTATGAAACTGCCATTATCATGAATAAAAAAGACGATGTAAATGTTGCAGAAACCGTTGAGCAAATAGCAGCTGATGTTGTAGAAGTTGCAGATGCTGATGTAGCATTAAGATATGCCCAAAGTTAAGTTTTCATTGAGAAAAAAACGGATACCATGTTCATCGAGGTCGAAAGCAATCACATCGACTACAATCAGGTCGACCAGCAGTTTGTCGCTTTTCCAGCGGGGCAATTTTAGCCGGCGGGCAATTTGTGCAGGCGAAAGGTTTCCCTCGTTCTCCACCAGTTGAAGCAGGCGCTTCTCGTCGTCGGTATATTTGATTTTTACGCCTGCAGTGCTTTTTCGTTTTTTCCACACTTCGGTGAGCAGTTTGGGGGCGACAATATTCTGGTCCCCATGGCGGACATAGGCTTGCCAGCGGTTTTCATCGTCTTTGGCAAAATAGGGGGTTTCAGTTCCTTTCGCTATTCCAATTTCCAATACGCTTTTGCCTTCGGCGTACCATTGCCGGGTCGTGAATTCGAGCGGCGGTTGGCTGTAGAGTTTAGCTGCCGCTTCGACCATGTAGTACTCTTCTTCCGATTTCACCCCGGCAATCGAGCCATTGTCGCGAACGCCGAGCAGCAGCCGTCCGCCATTGCTGTTGGCAAAAGCCACCAGCGAGCGGGCAATTTTGCGCGAGTCGTTGATGCAGTATTTGAAATCCTGCAGCAGGTGCTCGCCTTCGGCTATCATTTTGCGCAAAGGGTCCATAGGGTCAAAAGTTCATTATTACGTCTGTTCGTAAGCGCATCGGTTATCTTGAGATTTGATCTTTAATTCTTGATACCTGATACAAAATAACTACTCGTTCACCACCTTCATCATACAGTTCCGGCAATCGAAATCGAGGCGGAAGCGCAGTTCGCCTTCGTTGAGCCAGAGTGGTTCGGTTACACCGGCAGGTAGCTTCCCTCCGTAGCGCGGACAATAATTAAGCTGATATTTCAGACAATGTTTGGTGATCATCAGGGTATAGCCCGAATGGTTGGTCAGTTTCTCGAAAGTGGTTTCGGGGTCGGCAATGCCATGGCGACGGTAAAAGCGAAGCGCCAGGTCGTTGGCTACATTGTGGTGAAACGCGTAAGGCTCTGAAGGGAATGGTATCTCGTTGCGAACGGGTTCTGCCGTGAGCCTTGGTTGTGCCACACGAAGCTGCCCGAGCTTTTCCGTTGTTTCGCGCCGCAGCGTATTCAATATTCCGGCCTGAAAAAAATATTGTTCGTTGCCGTTGGTTTCAACTTTCGTTATGCGGAATGAGGTTTCGCCCGATTTGGAGAGTTGCCGTTCCAGATTGCCACGCGATTTTTCGGCATCGTTGGCTGCTATTTTTTCGATATTGGGAAACGAAAGTGTCAGCGAATGGCCATCTTCGTCAGTGGCTGTCAGGCTAAAGCCATTGGGTTCTTCGTTCAGCGAAAGCGAAACCTCAATTTTGCGTTCGGCACTTGGCTGGCTCAGCAGTCGCTGGAAGGTGTGGTCGTAGTTGCGGAAGAGCTTTGTGCCGGGAGAGATATTCACCATCCGGTCGGGAAATATTCGATTGCCTTCGACACGGTTTACCTTAATGCCGATGCTCTCGCCTTTGGCATTGATAAAGGCCAGTCCGTCGTTGTTGGCAAGCATCTTATCCGCCTTAATTTCAATATAATTTTGAGTCACTCGGGTAACCGCCCCAACGGCTTCGCCCATCGATTTGGAGGTTTCGCTTAGTGCGATATCGGGGCTGCGGCCATGCAAAAAATAGTCGGTAGCGCCGCGGCTAAAGGTTTTGGCCGGTTCGGGGGTGAAGGTATAAACCACCGTTCCGGATGAGGCTTTTGCATATTTTGCGCAGCCCTCGATTATGGCATCGAGTTGACGGCGATAATAGGCGGTTATATTTTTAACATAGGCTATATCTTTCAGTCTTCCTTCAATTTTAAAGGAGGTAATGCCGGCATCGGCCATCTCATGCAGCGAAGCGGCACGGTTCATGTCTTTCAGCGAAAGCAGGTGAGCATCGTCGGAAAGCAGGCGGCCGTTGTTGTCGGTGAGGATATATTTTTTGCGGCAGGGTTGGGCGCAGGCACCACGGTTGGCACTTCGTCCGCCGATGGCGTGGCTCATGTAGCACTGTCCGCTAAGGCTGACGCAGAGCGAACCATGTACAAAAGCTTCCAGTTCGAGCGTGGTTTGGCTGCGGATGGCTGCTATCTGTTCGAGTGAAAGCTCACGGGCCAGTACGGCCCGTTTGAATCCCACCTGCTCGAGGAATTGTACTTTTTCGGGAGTATAATTGTTGGCTTGCGTGCTGGCGTGAAGTGGTATAGGGGGCAAACCCATTTCGAGGATACCCATATCCTGGATAATCAGGGCATCGGCCCCTGCATTCCAAAGTTCGTGGATTAAACGATTGGCCTCTTCGAGTTCGTTGTTGTAGAGTAGGGTGTTGAATGCCACATAGAGCTTTGCCCCGTAGAGATGGGCGGCATCGGCCAGCTTCCCGATATCGGAAACGGGGTTTCCCACTGCTTCGCGGGCTCCAAAACGGGGTGCGCCGATATAAACGGCATCGGCGCCATGCGACAGGGCAGCCAGACCGCTTTCGAGGTTACGGGCAGGTGAGAGAAGTTCCAGTTTATTCATTTTGTTTCCCGCAGATTGGGTGGACATAGGCCTACTCGACTGTTTTATCTGTAACTCAGCGGGCGTTTACTCCTGTAACGCTTCCCAGTATTCCACCGCACGGCGGGTATGGGGAATTACAATGGTACCGCCCACCAGGTTGGCTACCGAAAAGATTTCGAACAGCTCTTCGGTGGTAACCCCTTGCTCATGGCACTTTTCGAGGTGATATTTAACACAGTCGTCGCAGCGCAATACCATCGAGCTTACCAATCCAAGCATCTCTTTTGTTTTGGTGGACAGGGCGCCTTCCATATAGGTGTTGGTGTCAATGTTGTAGATACGTTTCATCACCTTGTTGTCGGCGGCCAAAATTTTCTCGTTCATCGCGGCGCGGTATTCGCGAAATTCTTTGACTTTGGGATTCATGGGTTATTTTTTTTTGTTAAAATCGATTTTCAGGAGTTTTGAACCCTCAATCCTTCCACCACTTCGCCAATTAGGGTAGTTTGGGTAGCGTCGTTGATTTTTACTCGGACAAGGTCGCCAAACTGAAGGTTGCCTTTCGGGAAAACCACCATTTTGTTTTGAGCGCTGCGTCCAAAGTATTCGCTTTTTTTCTTTTTCGAAATACCTTCGACCAATACTTCCATAACTTTACCGATATCGCGGCGGTTGCTTTCGACGGAGAGGCGGTTTTGCAATGCAATAATTTCTTCGAGTCGGCGCGATTTAACCTCCTCCGGTACATCATCTTCGAAATGGTCGAAAGCATAGGTGCCGGGCCGCATCGAAAACTTAAACATAAACGAAGTATCGAACATCACCTCTTCCATCAGGGCCAGTGTTTGCTGGTGATCTTCTTCCGTTTCGGTACAAAATCCGCAGAATACATCGGTTGTGATGCCACATTCAGGCAGGTGATTTCTGATCGATTGAATCCGTTCGAGGTACCATTCCCGATCGTATTTGCGGTTCATCTTTTTCAGGATGGCCGAACTGCCCGACTGTACCGGCAGGTGGATGTGGCGGCAAATATTGGGATATTGTTGCATCACCTTCAGTAGTTTGTCCGACAGGTCTTTGGGGTGCGAAGTGGTAAAGCGGACCCTCACTTCGGGCGAGAGTTTGGCTACCATTTCTACCAGTTCGGGGAAGCCAACCGGCTTGCGGGTCTCTTTTTCCTGCCATTTGTAGGAGTTTACATTCTGACCCAGCAGGGTGACTTCGCGGTAGCCCGAATGGATTAAAGCCGTTACCTCGTTCAGAATGTCTTTGGGGTCGCGGCTGCGTTCGCGGCCACGGGTGTAGGGGACAATGCAGTAGGTACAAAAATTGTTGCAGCCACGGGTTATCGATACGAAGCCCGAAATCTTCTCTTCGCCAATACGTTTGGGGATAATTGAATCGTACGTTTCGTCGATGGTGAGTTCGACGTTTACAGCCTTTTCGCCCAGCCGGGCTTTGTCGAAAAGAAAAGGGAGGTCGCGATAGGCATCGGGGCCGGCTACCAAATCGACCGATTTCTTATCAATCAGTTCTTCGCCCAGCCGCTCGGCCATGCAGCCAATCAATCCGATAACCAGTTCGGGGCGTTTTTTTCGGAAGCTTTTAAAGAGGTTGAGGCGCCCCCAGATGCGTTGTTCGGCATTGTCGCGAACCGAGCAGGTGTTGATTAGGATGGCATCGGCCTCTTCGTACTTTTCAGTCATTTCGTACCCTCGGTCGCCCAACACGGAGGCGACTACTTCGCTGTCGGCCACGTTCATCTGGCATCCGTAGGTTTCGATATATAGTTTTTTATGTTCCATTAATAATTTGTATGATAACGATTTAAATGAGCGGCAAATTTACAGCCAATTCTTCAAATAGCGAGCCTTGCGGATGCGAAAAGCAGCTAAATATTTGTGTAGAGAACTGTTTTTGTGTGGTTGTACGCCAATTTAAAGTTAATGTTCTGTTAACAGTTGGTTTTGGCACTAATTTTTGTAGCTCTCGGAAATGGTTATCTTTGCACCAAAATTTCCGGGCTATGAGATCACTATTTCTGCTGCTGGTTATCGTACTCCCTTTTGCCGGAACTGTTTTGGCACAGGACCCGGCACTGAGAACCAACGCTTTGCCGGGAACTCCCCCAAACGGTACTTTCATTTGGCAACGGCTCGACATTGTGTCGGGGAATGCCATAAATGATTTGTTGCAGCGGCAGTACGACCAGAGCCGTAAGAATAGCACATTTCCAGGGTTTAGGGTTCAAATCTATTTTGGTTCCGGAACTTCGGCCCACGGACAGGCGCAGAAAATAAAGGCCGATTTCTCGACAACGAATCCGGGCACGAAAGCCTATCTAACCTTTAAATCGCCCGATTTTATTGTCCGTGTTGGCGATTTCAGGACCAAAAGCGAAGCGTTGAAGATGCAGAAAGTATTGCTCGATAAATATCCGGGGGCCTTTATCGTGGCCGACGAGATTAATTTCCCTGTTATGATAACACAAACATTTACAACAAACGAACCATAATCGTTTCGGAAGGACAGCATGAGCGAACAGATAAAACACGAGTGCGGCATTGCCATGATAAGGTTGTTGAAGCCGCTTGAATATTACCGGTTGAAGTACGGAACATGGCAATATGGAATCAACAAACTTTACCTGTTGATGGAAAAACAGCACAACCGCGGTCAGGATGGCGCTGGTGTTGTCAACGTGAAACTGAATATGCCCCAGGGAAAGGAGTATTTTTCGCGCCATCGTTCCATTGATGCCAATCCAATAAAAGACATTTTTGCAAAGATTTTCCAGGAGTTCAACCACGCCGCCGAACACTTTCCGCAATCGTATCCCGATCCGGTATGGGCCAAGACTAATCTCCCGTTTGCCGGTGAGGTTTACCTTGGGCATCTCCGTTATGGCACCTTCGGGCGAAACAGTGTTGAATATACCCATCCGGTAATGCGGCAGAATAACTGGCGTTCGCGCAACCTTGCGCTGGCCGGGAACTTCAACCTTACCAATGTCGATGAACTGTTTAACCTCCTGATTGGGTTGGGGCAGCATCCGACAGGTTATACCGATACCGTAACGATTTTGGAGAAAGTGGGTCATTTTCTCGATGAAGAGAACGAACTGCTTTTCCGTCAATATAAAAACGAAGGATATTCTAACCGCGAGATCTCTCCGCTGATTGAGAAAAATCTCGATATACGTAAAATTCTCGAGCGTGCCAGTCGCGACTGGGATGGTGGCTATGCCATTGGTGGTATTATGGGGCATGGCGATGCATTTGTGGCCCGCGACCCATGGGGGATACGCCCTGCCTATTATTATGCCGATGACGAAATTGTTGTAGTTGCCTCCGAGCGACCTGTAATTCAAACCGTAATGAATGTTGCCTGGACTCAGGTTACGGAAATTAAGCCGGGTCATGCGTTAATAATCAAGGCTGAAGGCGAAGTTTCCGAACAATTGGTCCGTGTGCCGCAAACCCGAAAATCCTGTTCCTTCGAACGCATCTATTTCTCACGTGGTTCCGATCGGGATATCTATAAAGAACGCAAACAGTTAGGTTTTCTGTTGGCTCCAACGCTATTGAAAGCTGTTGATAATGATTTGAAAAATACGGTCTTCTCGTATATCCCCAACACGGCAGAGACTGCTTTTTTGGGGATGATGGAAGGGATTCGTGCCGAATTGCTGAAATGGAAGAAAGAGCAAATTCACAAGTTGGGCAATTCGCTTACCGAAGAGGCACTTGGTGAAATAATCATGCTACAGCCGCGTATGGAGAAGATTGCCATCAAGGATGTGAAATTGCGGACATTTATAGCTGACGATTCGAGCCGCGACGATCTGGTAGGCCATGTTTACGATGTTACTTACGGCGTGGTCGAAAACTATAAAGATACCCTCGTGGTAATTGACGACTCTATTGTGCGGGGAACAACGCTTAAGCAGAGTATTTTACGAATTCTCGACAGGTTGAAGCCGAAAAAAATAATTATCGTTTCGTCTGCACCACAAATCCGTTATCCCGACTGTTACGGCATCGATATGGCCATATTGGGTAAATTTGTAGCCTTCGAAGCGGCTATTGCTTTGCTGAGGGAAACAGGCAAGGCAAGCGTTATCGACGAGGTTTACCGCAAATGCAAAGAGCAGCAACATCTGCCTAAAGAGGAGATGGTTAATTATGTAAAAGAAATTTATCGTCCTTTCTCCGACGAACAGGTGTCGGCCAAGATTGCACAGTTGCTGAAACCATCGGATTGTAATGCCGAAGTCGAAATTGTATACCAATCTGTGGATAACCTGCACAATGCCTGTCCGAACGATTTGGGCGACTGGTATTTTACCGGCGATTATCCAACGCCGGGAGGCAATAAAGTGGTGAATACCTCATTTATCAATTATATCGAGGGGATAAAGGGGCGGGCCTATTGATCCCGATCGGGTCTCATTTCAAACAACAAACGCCGGAGTTATCTTCCGGCGTTTGTTGTTTGAATACTCTTTTGCACAACTTTTATTGAAAGCGCACCTTGGGGTTTTCCTGTTTTTCAGCCAGTTCTTCAATGTATGATGATACATGGCGATCGATTTTCGTATCGTACATATCATCCATCTTCAGCAGGATTCCGGTCTCTTCCACATCGCCAAATTCATCACTGATTACGGTTCCAAAGGTGAGCATCGATGGCGAAAGATTCATGTAGGCATTGATAAGCGGCGGAATGTTCTCACCATACTTTCGCACCTCCTGCGACAGGATTTTGTAAGCCTCTTCATACGATTTGTCCCCAAAAAGTTCGTTGAGATAATCGATATCAGGCGAATACGGCATTGGTTTTTTTGGCCACACCAACCTATCGGGATCGGAAAAATATTTGCCAAAAAAGTGGAGGATCATATTTCGGGCATTCTGGTCGTAGTGGGTGTACATGGTCACCTTGCCAAAGAAATATTTCATGTCGGGATAGTCAATCATCAATGCTCCAAGTCCATCCCAGAGGTTGTCGAGGGCGAAAAGGGCTTTCGAGCCGGCTTTGCTCGACTGGTACTCTGGCTGCACAAACGATCGGCCCAGCTCAATCACATAGGGCAGATAGTCGCTGATAAACTGATCTGAAAAGTTGAAGAGGTGGGCCGTTGCCAATGGAACCTCGCCACTCTCGTCGCGCTGAAGGTTGGCACAGTGAATGTACCGATAACCTCCCAGTACTTCGTTTCTGGATGGATCCCAGACAATCAGTTGCTTGTAGGGGTGTTTTTCCGAAATATCGTAAGCATCGATATCGACCTCTTCGCCAATTCCGCCTCCGGCAGCTCTGAAAGTAAGCTCTCTAAGCCTCCCGATTTCGCGCATAATATTGGGCGAGTCGTGAGCGGTAAGTATATAAATTTCGTTGTCTGCTTTGTTGGTTTTTCTCTGAAATTTGTCAGGGGTAAGTTCTGCCTCCAGCAATTCCCTCGGAACAGGTGGAATAATCTCCTTCATTAGCAAAATCTATTGATTTGACCGTTCAAAAGTAACAATTATTACCATTTATCGAGGTTTTAGTTAATCTTTTTTGACTTTTGGGGCGAGTTGATAAACGTTTTTTCTAACCTCAGAGGCCCAGTCGGTTGCCGTTTTTGAATGGTCGAAATGTTGCCATGGAATGGGCTTTCCAAAAGTGATGGCAAATGTTTTGCCCTGTTGTTTGAACATCTCATCGGCCAGCAGGAACATTTCGATATTGAACTTGATACCGATTTTCTTGCGAAAATTGGCTAACCAGTAGAAAAACGACGAGTTGCGCCCTTCGATATGAACAGGAATTACATCGCGCTGATGTTCAATTGATTTCTGAATAAAATGTTTGTTCCAAGGGAGGTCGGTAATTATGCCGTTTATCTTACGCGACGCCATTCCGGAAGGGAAAATCAGGATTTGGTTATCCGATTCGTAGGCTTCGTTGATGAGGGCCGCCGATTTTCGTTGACCGCCATGTTTATTGATTGGGATAAATAATTCTGCGAATTGGGGAATTTTAGTCAGTTCGTCACGCACCAGAAATAGCGACTTCCCTACGTATTTATCGACTCCGTAAAGCAACAAAAGCCCGTCGAAACCGCCCAGTGGATGGTTCGATGCAAAAATAAACCGCCCCTCTTTGGGTAGATTTTCTACACCATTAAACACAAACTCAATTTTGAACTGCTTGAAAATGGTAGCTATAAACCCTATTCCCCGAAGGTTACCGTGATTCTTTAGTATGTCATTGATTTCGCGGATATGAATCAATCTGTTGATAATCGAATAGACAAACCAGGGCAGACGCGCGGCCAGCTTTGGGTTCTTCTCGCGGACTAAATCTTTGATGACAATTGGTTTGAATTGTTTATCAGTGGTTTGCATGTTTGTAAGTTGAGTTTTGTGAAACAGCGAAAAATATAAAAAAGTCCGGTTTGCAGACTATTAACAGTGTCATTATTGATGGTTATTCCTTTTTTTATTGTGTAAATATCATAAAAACAGTGTTCTACATTAATTTGCGTTTCAGTTTATCAACAGAATATTAACAAATCCTTAGCTGTTATCAACAGTTTTCCTTGGAAAAATGTTGAGAAATAATAAGGTGTAATAAAGTGTCAGATTTTGTCACAAAGTGTAAAAGGTATATTTTTACAATAATTTAGCTTGATAAAATTGTATGGCATCCTTTACAAGTACATACCCGGTAGCAGTCGACGGCAAAGGCCGTGTGGTATTGCCGGCTCCTTTCAAGAAGGAGATGGGCGATGGGCTTGATATGGTGTATGTTGTCGAAAAGGATGTTTACGATCATTGTCTGAATATTTATCCGCAGAGTGCCTGGGACGCAAAAGTAGAACGTTTGCGCAAAAGGCTGAATATGGATGACCCGATTCACAGCAAAATGTTGTCGCGCATTTACGAGGAGATTGTAAAAGTGTCGATGGCCGAAAACGGCAGATTGAATATTCCTGATGAGCTGTTAAAATATGCAGGGATTGTGAAAGAGGCCATTTTTACCGGGCAGGGCGAGCGGATGCGGTTATGGGAACCTTCGCGTCATCAGGCTTCGAGGCTTAGCGATGAGGATTATGTCAGGCTCTACAAAGAGTTGCTTGGCGGTCCGATGGGAAGTTTTTAATACGCTAAAGAATATAGCATGAACGTTTACCATACACCTGTTTTGCTGGAGGAAAGTGTCAGCGGGCTTGGTCTTAAACCGGGTGGCATCTATGTCGATGTTACTTTCGGTGGCGGTGGCCACTCGCGGCGGATTCTTGAGTTGCTGAAAGGAGGCAAGTTGATTGCTTTCGATCAGGACGAGGAAGCTCGCCAAAACCTGATACCTGACAACCGATTGATTTTTGTCAACCATAACTTCCGTTACATCAGGAATTTTCTGCGTTACTATGGCATCGAAAAGGTCGATGGCATTTTGGCCGATCTGGGTGTATCGTCGCACGATTTCGATGAGGCCGACCGCGGTTTTTCTTTCCGTTTCGACGGGAAGCTCGATATGCGAATGAACCAGCGTGCTACTACCGATGCCTCGCGAATTATTAACGAAGCTGATGAAGAACGCCTGGGGGTAATTTTTCGCGATTATGGCGAAGTGAAGAACTGGTGGAACCTGGCCCGGTTAATCGTCTCGTCGCGACAAACGGCTCCGGTTACCACTATCGGCCAGTTTTTGGAGTTGATAAAACCTGCAGTGCCAGCCAAGATTGAAAAAAAATATCTGGCCCAGGTTTTTCAGGCACTGCGCATTGAGGTGAACAACGAGATTGCCGTGTTGAGCGATTTTCTGCTGAGTACAACCGATTTGCTCAATCCCGGAGGCCGGCTGGTGGTTATTTCGTATCACTCGCTGGAAGATCGTTTGGTGAAAAATTTTGTCAAATCGGGCAATCTCGAGGGTAAAAGAGAGCAGGATTTTTATGGCAACTATCAGGTGCCATTCGATCTGATAACCCGTAAGGCGGTTGTGCCTGCCAACGAGGAGATTGAACGCAATCCAAGGGCACGAAGTGCAAAACTGAGGATTGCCGAAAAAAAATGAAATGACTGAAGGTAAAAAAAATAAGAAGGTTACCGTTAGGGAGGTGTTAAACGGCCGATTTCTTGAAAGCGACTGGTTGAAACGAAACAGACGGTTGCTGGTGGTAATCTTCATTATGCTGATAATTAATATCACTGTTCGGTATAAGTCTGAAAAGGTTATCCGCGAAGTGGTTACCATTGAGGAGGAGTTGAAAGAGTTACGTTCCGAATCGATTGCACTGGCTGCCGATGTAATGAAGATGAGCCGCCCTTCTGAAATTTTGGAGCGGGTGAAAAAGAATAAAACCGGTTTGTCGCCATCGAAAGAACCTCCTGGTAAAATATATGTCGAGAAAGAAGAATAGAAATGGATATTCGTAAAGCCATATTGTTCCGTTTTAGTGTGATGTATGCCATCACGCTGGGTTTCGCTTTTTGGATAATCCTGAACGTTATTCTGATTCAGGCTTCTCCCAAATGGGGCGAGAAAGGGTTACGTA
>CAYOJD010000042.1:16805-23417 GCA_964404205.1 uncultured Prolixibacteraceae bacterium | reverse complement strand
TTCATGAATTTTCAATAAAGAGTATGGCATACTCTTTATATTTACTGATTAGTAAATGTAAAAATATTAAAGCCGAACAAGCAACCAACACACCAATTATCAACATCATACAAAAAACACACAACCAACTGCAATGATTAGAAATCTATATAAAAACGCTTCCAAACACATGGTGGCGGCCGACTGTGTGATTTTCGGCTACGAAAACGATGAATTAAAAATTCTCCTTTTCCACCGAACAGTTGAAGTCGCTGCCGGCCAGTGGTCTCTGATTGGGGGGTTTGTCCAGGAAGAAGAGTCTCTCGAGGAAGCTGCTGAACGAATATTGTACAAGATTACCGGTTTGCAAAATGTATTTATGGAGCAGGTCGAAACATTCTCAAAACCTTATCGCGATTCAGGCGGTCGTGTAATCAGTACCGTTTTTTACGCATTGATTCGAATCGACCAGTATGCTCCGGTCACCTTTACTGAGGAGTACAAAGCTTGTTGGGTTCCGGTGAATCAGATTCCCGAACTGGTTTTCGACCATAACGAAATGGTCAAAAAAGCTTTCGAAAAACTACAGTTCAGGGCAAGCATCGACCTGGTGGGAAAAGAACTCTTGCCCGAGAAATTTACGTTGAAACAACTGCGCTCGCTTTACGAATCGTTCTTTCAACGGACGCTTGATCCGGGTAATTTTCGAAAAAAGGTATTGTCGCTCAATGTTCTCGACCGATTGGAAGAAAAAAACCCTGAAGGATCAAAGAAGGGTGCCTATTATTTTAAGTACAAAGATGATCTTTCGGAAAGAAATACCGATAGAATTATAAAAATCTGATTTGCATACAACAACTATAAACTAACAATAAATGAATAGATTAAAACAATCGGAAGTTTGGTTTGTTACCGGAAGCCAGCACCTCTACGGTCCGAAAACGCTTGAGCAAGTGGCGCAGAACGCCGAAGTGATTGCCCTGGCATTAAATGCATCATCGCTTATTCCGGTCAAAATTGTCTTTAAACCAGTGGTTAAAACGCCTGCTGAAATATTGGGGCTAACCGTTTTGGCCAATAACGATAAGAATTGTATTGGATTGATTACCTGGATGCATACCTTCTCTCCCGCTAAAATGTGGATTGCCGGTTTGAAGAATCTGGCCAAACCTTTTCTTCATCTCCATACGCAGTTTAACCGCGACCTGCCCTGGGACGAAATAGACATGGATTTTATGAACCTGAACCAGTCGGCTCATGGTGACCGGGAGTTTGGTTTTATCAACAGCCGGTTGCGCCTCGCCCGCAAAGTGGTAGTTGGCCACTGGCAGGAAGAGAATGTTCAGCAAAAAATTGGCCTTTGGTCACGTGCAGCCGCCGGTTTGAATGAACTTCGCTCGTTGAAAGTGGCCCGCTGGGGCGACAATATGCGCGAAGTTGCAGTCACCGAAGGAGATAAAGTGGGAGCACAAATTCAATTGGGCCTTTCGGTTTATGGCTTTGGGATTGGCGATTTAGTCAAATCGGTCAATGCTGTAACCGAAAGCGATATTGATCAACTGGTTGCTGAAATCGAAGGCAAATATTCTGTTGCACCCGAATTGAAAAAAGGTGGGGCAAGTCATGAATCGCTTCGCGAATCGGCCAGGATTGAAACAGGGATGCGCATGTTTCTGGAGAAAGGCGGCTTCAATGCCTTTACCACCACATTCGAAGATCTTCATGGATTGGTGCAATTGCCGGGTTTTGCCGTACAACGACTGATGGCCGATGGGTATGGTTTTGGGGCTGAAGGCGACTGGAAAACAGCTGCCATGGTAAGGGTGATGAAAGTGATGGCCGAAGGCCTGCCGGGTGGTACATCGTTTATGGAAGACTACACCTACCACTTGCACCCCTCAGGCGCTAAAGTACTGGGAGCCCACATGCTCGAGGTTTGCGAAACAATTGCCGACGGTACCCCAAATGTTGAGATTCATCCGTTAGGCATTGGTGGTAAAGCCGATCCGGTCCGGTCACGCTTTACCGTAGCACCCGGACAGGCCCTGAATGCCTCGCTTGTCGATATGGGCAACCGCTACCGACTGATTATTAATGAAGTTGAAGTTACCCCATTGGATAAACCGATGCCAAAACTACCGGTAGCCAGTGCATTGTGGAGGCCAAAGCCCAATCTTGAAATTGGGGCAGGGGCTTGGATCCTGGCTGGCGGTGCGCACCATACCGTTTTCACACAATCTATTCCGTCGGAATGCATGGAAGACTTCGCGGAGATGGCTGGAATTGAGTTTTTGCTAATCAATGATGACACCAAAATCAGCAGCTTTAAAAATGAGTTGCGCTGGAACGATTTGTATTATCATTTGGCAAAAGGGATTTAAACGAACCAAACTACAGAATATTACTCAAATACTTAATTAAATTCTATTTATGAACGCTGGATTTACAACGATTGACTATGCAATTTTTGTAGCCTATGCTATTCTGATTGTCGGGCTTGGGCTTTGGCTGTCGAGAACAAAAAAAGGCGAAGAAAAAGATTCGAAGGATTATTTTTTGGCTGGTGGGACACTCTCGTGGTGGGCTATCGGGGCATCGCTGATTGCAGCCAACATCTCTGCTGAACACTTTATCGGCATGTCGGGCTCGGGCTTCCGCATTGGCCTCGGGATTGCAGCCTACGAATGGATTGGGGCCTTATCGCTTATCGTAGTGGCCAAATTCTTGTTGCCACAGATGATAGATCACAAGATTTTTACCATGCCGCAATTGGCCAAAGAACGATACGGAAGCGGCGTTAGCTTCTTCTTTTCATTTTTCTGGTTACTGGTTTATGTTTTTGTAAACCTTACGTCGGTAGCCTGGCTGGGTGCGCTGGCAATGGAACAAATCCTGAATATCCCAAGGGAATACGGGGTTCCCGGGTTGCTGATTTTTGCCGGTATTTATTCCATTTACGGTGGTTTGAAAGCTGTTGCATGGACCGATGTGCTTCAGGTGGTTTTCCTGATTGGCGGTGGTTTGATTACCGCATGGTTTGCACTCGATGCAGTGGCAGGCGATAGTGGCAATGCTATTGATGGCTTTGGAATGCTGCTCACCAAAATTCGGGAAGTGCCTTCCGATCTTCACTTCAATATGATTATCGACGAAAAGCTTAATCCTGCAGTTTTCAAGGATCTTCCGGGTATGGCCGTTATTCTGGGGGCCATGTGGCTCACCAATTTTGGCTATTGGGGCTTTAACCAGTATATCATTCAAAAAGGGCTTGCGGCAAAGAATCTTGCCGAAGCCAAGAAGGGTTTGATTTTTGCCGGTTACCTTAAAATCCTTATCCCGATTATCGTTATTGTTCCGGGAATTACAGCTTACGTACTCTTCAATCACCCCGACATGCAACATACCCTGAGTGGATTGCATGGAACAATTGAACGTGCTGACGACGCATATCCGTGGCTGTTGCGCAATTTTGCCCCTAACGGTATCAGGGGTTTGGCCTTTGCCGCACTGGTAGCAGCAGTGGTATCGTCGCTGGCTTCGATGCTGAATTCCACTTCGACTATCTTCACTCTCGACATTTACAAAGAACTGATAAACAAGAATTCAACTGAAAGACAGCTGGTAAAAGTAGGCCGTTTGACAGCCCTTGCCGCACTTTTCATTGCCATGTTTGCCGCTAAGCCGCTTTTGGGCGGATTGGATCAGGCATTCCAGTACATCCAGGAATACACCGGTTTTATCTATCCCGGCGTGGTGGTAGTATTTGGTATGGGTGTTTTGTGGCGCAGGGCAACCAACCGTGCCGCATTGTGGACTACAATCTTAACCATTCCGCTGGGTATTGCCATGAAGGTGGCGCTTCCCGATTTGCCATTTATTATCCGTATGGGATATGTCTGTATGATTCTTATCACTTTTGCAGTATTCCTCACCTTAACCGATAAAAATCAGGTTAAAGCCGAGCCACTTGATGCAAAAACGACTAAAAAACTGATTAAAGCGGGATGGGCTTTCAGCGTATTGGCTGTTGTTACCCTTTTTGCAGGAATCGTTTGGGGAACGACCCTGTTCGACAATAACCTGATTCATCTTGGGTTCAATTCCATTTTTATGCTCACCTTCCTGCTGACATTTCTGGCCATTATCATGTTTACCAATGCCAATTCGGCCACTAAAGATGCCAAATCATATACCGTCGATTTGAAACTATTTGAAACCGACAATAATTTCTTCTTTGGAGCAATGGGTATTGTTGTGATAATTGCAACACTTTACGCCTACTTCTGGTAAGAAAATGTATGACTTACATCCGGTTACAGCTGTTGTGACCGGATGTTTTTTTGAATATTTAAAACACTTTTACGCTATGCTCGAAAATCTGAAAGCCGAAGTTTGTAAAGCCAATCTCGAACTGGTCAGTTACGGGCTTGTGCTTTTTACATGGGGCAATGTTTCGGCTATCGACCGCGAAAAAGGATTGGTGGTAATCAAACCCAGCGGTGTAAGTTACGACAATATGCACCCCGAACAGATGGTAGTAGTCGACCTTCAAGGCAACGTGGTCGAAGGAGATCTTAATCCCTCTTCCGATACACCGACCCACCTGGAACTATACAAAGCCTTTGGTTCGATTGGTGCCGTAGTGCATACCCATTCGACCTATGCCACCGCCTGGGCGCAAGCCGGGATACCGATTCCCATTGTTGGGACCACACACGCCGATTACTTTGCCAGCGACATTCCCTGCACCCGCAATATGACTAAATCCGAGGTGGAAGGAGCTTACGAACGTGAAACCGGCACTGTCATTATTGAAGCTTTCAAACATATCAATCCCTTGCATATTCCCGGGGTTATCGTTAAAAACCATGGTCCGTTTACCTGGGGAAAAAGTAGCCGCGATGCGGTACACAACAGCGTAGTGCTCGAAGAGGTGGCCAAAATGGCCTTTTTGGCCAAAACCATCAACCCGGCCATGACCATGAACCCACCTTTGGTAACCAAACATTTCGAGCGGAAACATGGTGCCCATGCCTACTACGGCCAAAAGAAAATTTAAATTTAAACGGAAGAAACACCCTACATTAAAACAAAGTGTAATTCATGAAGAATCAATATGTCATCGGACTCGATTATGGTACCGACTCGGCACGCGCAGTGGTTGTAAACGCACTGAACGGCAACGAAGTAGCTACTTCGGTAAAATACTATCCGCGATGGATGGAGGGAAAATATTGCCTTCCCGGAAAGGACCAATATCGCCAACATCCGCTCGATTACCTCGAAGTTACTGAATTTATCGTGAAAGATTCGCTGGCCAAAGCCGGTGGCGACATCGCGGACAATGTGGTAGGCATATCGTTCGATACTACCGGAAGTACCCCAATCTTTATTGACCGGGAGGGTACGCCTTTAGCGATGCTCCCTCAGTTTGCCGAAAATCCCAACGCGATGTTTGTCCTTTGGAAAGACCATACTGCCGTAAAAGAAGCTGCTGAAATTAACGAACTGGCCGCCCGATGGAACATCGACTACACCCAATACGAAGGGGGAATTTACTCGTCGGAATGGGTCTGGGCCAAAATGGCGCACCTGCTCCGTATCGATGGTCCCATCCGAGATTCGGCTTATTCGTGGGTTGAGCATTGCGACTGGTTGCCAGCCCTGCTTACCGGCAATGTTGCTCCTGAGAAATTATTTCGTAGCCGTTGCGCCGCAGGACATAAAGCCATGTGGCACCCGGCATGGGGTGGTTTGCCTTCTGAAGATTTCCTTACCACTTTCGAACCAGCATTGAAAGGTTTCCGCGAAAGGCTTTTCAGCGAAACCTACACCAGCGATATCAAAGTGGGATATCTGACCGAAGAGTGGGCTTCGCGCCTGGGATTGACAACCGGTGTTGCTGTAGGCGTTGGCGCATTCGACTGCCATATGGGCGCCGTGGGTGGCGAAGTTACCCCCAACGTGCTGGCTCGTGCCATTGGCACCTCAACCTGCGACATTATGATTGCCCCATATGAACAGATTGGCGATAAACTGATAGCCGGCATCTGCGGTCAGGTTGATGGTTCGGTGGTACCCGGTTATATTGGTCTGGAGGCCGGACAATCAGCTTTCGGCGATATTTATGCCTGGTTTAAAAAGGTGATTGGATGGCCTGTTGAAAACCTGCTGAGAAAAACATCGCTCATCGATACCGAAACGGCAGCTAAATTACAGGAGGAGTTGCTTGCACAAATTATTCCCGAACTATCAGCCGAGGCACAAAAAATTACGCTGGAAGATAGTACCGTATTAGCCATTGATTGGATGAACGGACGCCGTACCCCAGATGCCAGTCAGGAGGTTACCGGCACCCTTGCAGGGCTGAAACTGGGCTCAACTGCTCCAATGATTTTCAGGGCTTTAGTCGAAGCTACTGCTTTTGGTTCGAAAGCCATAGTCGATCGATTTGCCCGTGAAGGGGTCGAAATCAAAGAGGTGATCGGATTGGGCGGCGTAGCCAAAAAGTCGCCTTTTGTGATGCAAACTTTGGCTGACGTAATGAATATGCCGATAAAAGTAGCCCGTACCGAACAGACCTGCGCTTTTGGGGCAGCTATGTTTGCAGCCGTAGTAGCCGGAGTGTATACC
>CAYOJD010000042.1:0-16795 GCA_964404205.1 uncultured Prolixibacteraceae bacterium | reverse complement strand
TATACCAGAGTAGAAGATGCGCAAAAAGCAATGGGCAAAGGGTTCGAAAAAACCTATTATCCCAATACTGAAAAGGTCGCTCAATATGAAATAATCTACCAGAAATATCTCAAACTGGGAGCATTCACCGAAAAAGAACTTTGATTTTAGGATTTTATTTAGATAAAAATGAGCCGGCAAGACAATTCTTCCGGCTCATTTTTTATTAAAACATCAAAATTGATAATCCAAAACACGGTATTTGCGTAAATAAGAAATAAGATGCAACAATAGTGGAAAATCAAGCCCGACAATCCATATTGCTTTTCGACGGAGATTGTAACCTTTGTCACTGGCTGGTGAGTTTCTTATCGCGACGTAACCGGAAGAAAAAGATCCGTTTTGTTGCTTTTCAATCGTCCGAAGGTGAAGCCTTGACCGGGCAATATCGACTTGAGATTCCGGCGACCCCCGAATCGGTAATCCTAATCGACGGACAACAAATCTTTCAAGCTTCTGATGCTGTTTTGGAACTTTTTCGGCGAATGCCAAACCTTTACCCCGTTCTCTATGGATTGAAGATTGTGCCCCGTGCGCTGCGCGACCCCATTTACCATTTTATTGCACGCAACCGATTCCGATGGTTTGGGAAAAAAGAGAGTTGCTCAACCTGAACAAAGGTCAATTAAAAGAAAAACAAGCTTGCCCTATCAGGCCCCCCAAAAAAAGTAGCCTTTCCTGAACTTAGGAGAATGCCAACCGACTTTCAGAAGCAATTGCTCATCCCGGACATAACTTAAATGAAAATAAATTGCCCGGTAATATACTTCGGCTCCTGTCATAAAAGGAGCTTAATTATATTGTGCAAAAAAATTGGAAATACGACCGGTAAGGCGACTGTAAATCGGTTTGGTAAACTCGACAAAAAGTGCTTGCGGAGGTGGAGGAGGCAAAGATTTTTGTTTGGTTAAACGGTATTCCTCATCCGAAAGAGCCTCTTCATCGCCTACAAAAAGGGCAAACTGGTTCATCCAGATAAACTCGCCGGGTATGCGATCGTTGACCATCAACTTCCCGGTAGGATAATCGATAATTTTCAGGTCAACCACTCCACCTGAAGCCACCTTCTCGGTGAAAATTTTCAGTTTCGCACGATAGGTAATGGTAGGGGTACGAAGGCTGTCTTTCGTTGTCACTTTCACCGTGCGGGAAACCTCTTTTTCAGACTCGGTACGCAAGGTATTCCCCACTACAAAATCATAAAATTCAAGACGAAGTATCATGTCAGGATTTCCAATTCCGGATTTCTGCAACTCCTCGGGCGAGAAAAAGTTGACAAAACCCTGTGCCGGAAAGCGGTTGTTGACATATTCGAAAACCTGACTGTAGAAGAAATCGGCCGAAAGCTGAAAGAGTGGCGCATGTACCGGGAAAGGTTCAACCACTACGTAAGTTGTACCCATAGCTTTGGCTTCCTGCATCTTGGATATACTTTGTTTATATCCGGCAATCAATTGATTACTTTTGGTGAAAGCGTAAAAAGCCTGTTTGGCTGCTTCGCGATTATTTTGCCCCAACAGGAACAGTCCGTTTTGATAATTCTCTTCAGCCGCTTTTTCGCGAACCGAGGTCAATTCGGAGGTATAGATTTTTGGATTGGGAATTATACGAATTGCTGCCGGCGACTGCCGGATAGCATTGGCCAGATCGTTTACCCGCTGCATTATACCCAATGTTTTATCCCATTTTCCATACTCGTTCGACGAAAGCGTCAAGTCAATCTCATCCTGCGCCCATTTCAATGCCATTGGGTAACTTGATTCAAGTACGCTGGCCGAACGACCATGATCGGGATTGGAACGCAAGCGGTCGACAGCGGTAAAAACTGCACCAAAATAGTCACCGCGTTCGTACGCCTTCTGTCCGGTCGAACAGGCCATCAACACTAAAGCCAAAGAGATAATTATCAGCCTCTTTTTCATAAAAAATAGATTCAAGGAATTAAATAATAAACCAGATTCTGAATCGAATTAAAAACGCTATTACAGATTCTGATAGCGAACAAAGATAATGAAAAGGAGCCGTACATTGTTTATCTTTGAGAAATCGGGATAACATAATACAATAGCAGAAGTAGAGTGAAATAAATTTCAGGATGTTGACAATATTTTTTTAAACGACAGAAATGAAAATTGCGATTTTAACAATGGGGACACGAGGTGATGTGCAGCCATTCGCCGTATTGGGACAAGCTCTGCAGCAACGGGGACACGAAGTAACGTTTTCGACAGCTCGGAATTTTGAGTCTCTTGTCCAATCATATGGGTTAAGATTTGCTCCGATCGATGCAGATTTTCAGGCGGTACTGAATAGTAAGGAAGGCAAAAAACTCCTCAAGGCCAATCCTCTGGTTATCCGCCGCAATCTGAATAAGTGGATTTATCCAATGGTCGAACAGTCCCTGAATACATTTTTCCGATTAGCCAAACAGAATGATAAAACTATCTATCATGTCAAAACGATGGCTGATTATTTTGCAGATCAGATGCCGGGTAAGATGATTCGAGCAATGGTTGTTCCTGCAGTACAACCCACTCAGGATTTTGCCAATCCGGCCTTTAGCGGCTTCAGAATCTATAAATTCCTTAACCGAATGAGCTACCAATTGAATAATATTGGATATAGATTGATGAAGAAACCAATTGTCCGTTTCAGAAAAGCAAACGGATTGCCAGAAAAATATGTCATTCCCGAAACGCCTTTTATTTACGGCATCAGTTCAATATTTCTAAAGCAACCAACCGACTATCCATCTCAATCGTGGTTTACAGGATTTTGGATTGGTCATTCAGCAGATATGCTTTCGCCTGAATTGAGTAACTTTCTACAGTCGGGAACCCCAACACTACTATTTACCTTTGGAAGTATGCCATTTAAATGCAAGTTTGATATCCAACAAGCACTCATTAACCTTACTGAGCGGTTTGGGATAAGAATTATTCTGATTAAAGGATGGGGATTTGAGCAAACCGAAAGGCTAAAAGACAACGACCGTATTACAGTAATTGATAGTGCCCCCTATGATAAACTTCTACCTTTGGTCAGAGCAGTGGTACATCATGGGGGTTTGGGGACAACGGCTGCATGTCTTGCTGCCGGTAAACCATTCTGGATTTCTCCGGTCTTTTATCCGGTAGGCGATCAATTTTTCTGGGGAAAGGTTAGCTGGCAAATGGGAGTCTCACCTAAACCGATCCCACTTAGTCGTTTATCGGAAGCACAGTTCATTGTAAGTATCGCAGAATTGCTTCAAAACAAGCAACTCTACTATAACGCAGAAACAATGGCCAAAAAACTGGATGAAGAAGATGGGATATCAACGGCAGTCCGCCTAATTGAAACGCTATAGGCGATGACGATTTGTTTATCGTTTAAAGTGGATATTGGCAAAATCGATATAACGCATCCAGTCGTATAAAGTGATGGAATGGCCTCCGGGACGGATATGGTAGCCGATTGTGCCCATCACCGGATGATTGAGCGACGGCATTTCCGTAACCGGCAATCCTGGCAAGCCCAGAATTCGATAGACTGGCGACGCGGCTACACAGGACAAGAACTCTCCTTTGGGATCTGCCCATCTATCCTCTTCGGCACTTGCAACATAGAGTGGCCGCGGGGCAATCAATGCCAGCAATTCATGTTGATCGAACGGTAAACTAACTTCATTTTCACTGTAGCGTTTGAAATTATCACAAAACCAGTGAGGGAAAGCACGATTGATACGTCCTACAGTTTCACCATAAGCGCGTTTTGACAAAGCAGCCCCACCGCATCCCGAATTATTCGAAACCACCATGGCAATCCGTTCGTCAGCAGCACCGGCCCATAGTGCTGCTTTGCCTAGGCGGGAGTGACCAATTACTATTATCTGAGACGAACTAAAAGCGTGATCGAGTTGTATATAATCAATAACTCTCGATAGCCCCCACGCCCACGCGGCAATACTTCCCCACGACTGGTTGTTGCGTGGCTCGGGATAAAGTGCATGAACGCCATTCTGAAAACCATCGTCAAAATCGGGATCACAATCACCATAATAAAGTGTAACTACCCCATAGCCCCGGGCAACAATTTCCTGAACCGGCCACGAAGAGACATCGCTACCGCGAGCCGCTTCAACAGCTCTGTTATCAGCTATTCCAAACTTTTTGTCGTTGGCTACCCAACCAACGGGCAGGCTTATATCTTTATCCGAAACGATTGTATAATTTCCATCGAAATTATATCCTAAAAAAAACGGCACCGGCTTCGATGAAACAGGTTGGAATATCAATAGATTAAAAAGAATTGATTTACCATTATCGCTTAGTGTAAGTTGAACTTCGCGACGCAATGCTTTATTGTCGAAAATTTTTCTGGTTGATACCTCTTTGAATGTCAATGTCCCTTTCCACTGTGGAATATTTCCAAACTCTTCATTTGCCAGTAAAGTGTAAAGTTCCGCACGTCTTTCTACCCAGCCAGCCTTATCGGAAACAAGAGTGCCATCGGCATTCCTCAACGGGTCGGGAAGCTGATATGCAGGAACTTTCGATTCGTCGTAATTTGGCACAAAAGGTTGTTGCGCCTGAAGTGCAAACGAGAAAGTTATACCCAGCAAAAGAAAATTGATTTTTTTCATCCAGTTTCGGTTTTTATTCCATTTTATCGTAAACTCTTGCCTCAACTTCGCCCCGGGCGACCATCAGTGCATTCATGGCCAATGCTTTCAGTTCGTCCTGCCCTGGATAGATAAACACGGGTGCGATAAAGCTAACCCTGTCGCGAATCAATTGCATCATGCTGCGATCGTAGGCTATGCCGCCTGTAATTAAAACGCCATCGACCCTTCCACGAAGCACGGTCGCCATCTAACCTATTTGCTTGGCAATCTGATAAGCCATTGCTTACTGAATAAAACGGGCTTTGTCTTCGCCATGCTCAATGGCATTTTCCACGTCGCGGGCATCGTTGGTTCCCAGATGGGCCACATAACCACCTTCGCCCGAAATCATTTTATAAATCTCGTCGTAAGTAAATTTTCCGCTAAAACAAAGTGTTGCCAATTCGCCGGCAGGCAATGTACCACTACGCTCAGGCGAGAAAGGGCCATCGCCGTCGAGGGCATTGTTTACATCGATAACCCGGCCGTAGCAATGCGCCCCAACCGAAATTCCCCCGCCCAAATGGGCAATAATCAGGTTCAGCGATTCGTAGGGCCTTCCAATCTTCGAGGCATGTTGACGTGCCACCGCTTTTTGGTTTAAAGCATGAAAAATTGAACGTCGTTTAAAAAGCGGATGACCGGTAACCCTCGCAATAGGCTCCAGCTCGTCAGTGACTACCGGATCGGCAATCAATGCCATTACGCCAGGTAACATCGAAGCAATATCGTATGCAATCATAGAGCCCAGATTCGATGCATGCATTCCCATCACTCCTTTACGGCAATGTTCAATCATCAAATCATTGACTTGATAGACACCTGATTCGAGCGGATAGGTTAATCCACCCCGGCCAATAACAATGCTGACGGTTTTCAAATCGAAACGGTCGCGTTCCAATTCAGTGAGCACGCAATTCTTACGAAACTCAAACTGATCGACAACTGTTGCAAAGCCCGAAAGCTCTTCGATAGAGTGATGCAGTGTCCGTAACAAAATACAGATGGTATTTTCGTAAACGGCTACTTTGGTGGTCGTCGAACCGGGGTTAATGACCAATATCCTAAGATTCTTTTTGTATTCCATGTTGCTATTTTTGTGACATTAGTGCTGCCAGGGCTATCGAGTAAAGCTTGGTGAGGCTCGAATCGCCGCGCGACGACAGAACAACCGGAACCCTGGCTCCGACAAGCATGGCAGCCGATTCTGCGCCGGCAAGCTTCATATTCATTTTATAAAAAACATTTCCTGCATCGAGATTAGGGAAAAGTAACCCGTCAGCTTCGCCGGCCACAGCGCTTTTGATTCCCTTAATTTCAGCAGCTTCATTGTCAACTGCCACATCGAGGGCCAATGGTCCGTCGACTACCGAACCTGGAATCTGTCCTCGCTGGCTCATCATGGCCAGTAAAGCAGCATCTTTCGACGATTCCAACGATACCAGAACCTGTTCGCTGGGAGCAATTACAGCAATTTTAGGCTGAGCGATGCCCAAACGTTGCGCCGTATTGGTGATATGTCGTATCTGTTGCAACTTCTGCGAGAAATCGGGCTGAGGCAACACCGCCACATCTGAGGCAATCATCAGTTTATGATAATGAGGGTTCTCAATGGCTGTAATATGGGTAAGGATATTTCCCGGAATCATTAACCCTTTCTCTTTATTGAGAATGGCCCGAATAAACTTGTCGGTACTGATAAGCCCCTTCATCAGCAAGCCCGCCTCTCCATTATTGATAATTTCAATGGCTGCAACAGCTGCCTTACTGTCGTCGGGTTGGTGAATTATCAGGTAGGGCGAAATATCGAAGTTATTTTCACTGAAAACCTGTCTGATTTTAACCTCATCGCCCACCAGAATGGCGTCGATTAACCCTGCTCCCACAGCCTGATGAATGGCCGTAATGGTATGGTCGTCGTTGGCACTGACAGCTACCAGCTTTTGTTTGTTTCCCGACTGGACAAGGGTAATAATTTGCTGAAGTTTAGTGATTGGATTCATCCGTTAATCGTTTATTTTTAGTTGTAGGATGGAACTCGCATGTATTTACCGATTTACCATGTTGATAAAGCATGCTCCTTTCTCAACTTTATACTCACCGAAAGTATCAATTTCGGCTATACCAAAATATGACAAAATAGTATACCGGAAAGTTCATTCCCGGTATACCAAAACATTGCCTAGGCTATTTTATTTTTTGAGTAATCTGTACGTTTCGCGGGCGATAACCAACTCTTCGTTGGTGCTGATGGTCATCACCGTTACTTTCGAGCCAGGAAGCGAAATAATTTCATCCCTTCCGCGTAACCCGTCATTTTTAGCACTGTCGAACCAAATACCAAGCGCATCCATGTTTTCGCAACAAAGCTTCCTGATATAACTGTTGTTCTCGCCTATTCCACCTGTAAATACAAGGATATCCAACCCGTTCATTACGGCAATATAACTACCTATAAATTTTCGTACCCGATGGGCATACATCTTCAATGCCAACCGGGCCTTTTCGTTTCCGGCTTCGGCCTGCAACACCAAATCGCGCATATCAGACGAAATTTCAGAAACGCCAAGCACTCCGCTTTTACGGTTGATTACATCACTTACCTGTTCAATGGAGAGATCCTCGTGCTGGGCGATGTAAAGCAATGCACCGGGATCGAAGGATCCGCTTCTGGTCCCCATCATCAAGCCATCGTTAGGGGTAAAACCCATGGACGTATCGACCGATTTGCCATATTCGATAGCCGTTATTGAGGCGCCATTTCCCAAATGACAAGTGATAATTTTATTTCGGGAAAACTCTTTTCCCAAAATCCGGCTTGCTTTCTCAGCCACATAGGCATGACTTGTTCCATGAAAACCATAACGGCGTACGTGCAAATCTTTGTAGTAATGGTACGGCAACGGATAAAGAAAAGCATAATCGGGAATGGTACTGTGAAAGGCAGTATCAAAAACGGCTATCTGTGGCTTACCGGGCATCAATTGTTCAACAGCCAGAATACCTTCGTAGTTGGCCGGGTTATGCAGAGGCGCCAGTTCAAAACATTCGCGGATATCGCGTTTGACATCATCATTGATAATTTGACTCGAGTTAAATTTCTCACCGCCGTGGGCCACCCGGTGACCAACTGCGTCGATATCGTTCAACGAATTCAATACACCAATTTCCTTGTCGGTAAGAAAATTCAGTATAATATCGATGCCGGTACGATGGTCTTTCGCAATTACCTTTTGGTCGTACTCTTCCCCATCGGATACTTTTACGCAAAAACAACTCGTATCGAATCCAATGCGATCGACCATACCTTTTGCTAAAAGCAGATCGCTTCCATCGATTGCCAGAAGTTGAAATTTAATTGATGAACTTCCGCAATTCAGAACCAGAATATTCATAGCAAACTATTTTCTAAAGCTTTAATATTCATTGTCTGACAATTTCCATCGTATCGTTGGCAATCATCAACTCTTCGTTGGTTGGCACTACCAATACTTTCACTTTTGCATCGGACTTACTGATCAGTTGCTCTTTTCCGCGAAGACCGTTATTGAGGTTTTCATCAATTTCGACCCCCATAAAACCCAATTCTTCGCAGATGCCTGAACGGGTGATATCGGAGTTTTCGCCTATACCGCCGGTAAACACCAGTGCATCGATGCCGCCCATTGCAGCAGCATATGAGCCGATATATTTTTTAATTCTGTAATTGAACATATCGATAGCCAGCATTGCGCGCTCATCGCCTTTCTCATAAGCAGCTTCACGAATATCGCGCGAATCGGACGAAAGCCCTGAAATACCCAGCAATCCGGAGTGTTTATTGAAAAGGACGGAAGCCGATTTGGTCCCAATCTTCTCTTTGTCCATAATATAAGTTACCGCACCCATATCGATATCGCCTGAGCGGGTTCCCATTATCAACCCTTCGACAGGGGTAAAGCCCATAGATGTATCGACCGACTGGCCATTTTTGATGGCACAAACCGATGCCCCGTTGCCCAAATGGCAGGTAATAATTTTGCTGCTCTCCACATCGAGCCCAAGTATCTCGATGGCCCGTTCCGATACATACCGATGGCTTGTACCATGAAAGCCATAGCGCCTGATACCATATTTTTTATACAATGCGTACGGTATAGCATACATGAAAGCATGCGGAGGCATGGTTTGATGGAAAGCGGTATCGAAGACCCCAACTTGCGGAATAGAAGGAATCAGGGCTTTAATGGCATAAATCCCTTTCAGGTTAGGCGGATTGTGCAGCGGAGCCAATTCGATGAATTTCTCCATTTCGGCAACAACCTCATCGGTAATTAGCACACTGCCTTTAAACCTTTCGCCGCCATGCACCACCCGATGCCCCACAGCCTCAATCTCTTCAAGGGTTTTCAGGCAGCCATGTTTGACACTGACCAAAACACCAAGTACATATTCAATCCCGGCTTTATGGTCAAGAATCTCTCCTTCAAATTGCACTTTTTGTCCGGAAGCCTTTTCATGTTTCAGGAACGAACCTTTCATCCCTATCTTTTCCACTACGCCCTTGGCCAGCACTTTTTTCTCTTCAATCTGAAAAAGCTGGTATTTGATGGATGAGCTTCCGCAATTCAAAACTAATATTTTCATTTTCTGATACTTAATCGTGTTAGATTTTGGAAATTTTAAAAGACTCCCCACATTTCATGTTGCCATTCTCATCGTAGGTATAAAAACCCATTCCAACATGTTTACCAAAGCGTTTGGCACGGTTCAGCTTTTTAATAATTGGCGAAGCCATATATTTCGAATCGCCAAACTCATCGTAAAGATTTTCCATCCAGCGGTTGATCTTGTCAATTCCCAAAATATCGGCCAGCTCGAATGGTCCAAAACGCATTCCAAAACCGACTTTCATTACGGCATCGATATCTTCCATGGCGGCTACACCTTCCATTAATGTGCGGCATGCTTCATTCAACAGCGATGTATAGAGCCTGACTGAAATCAAACCGGCAGATTCCTCAACCGGAATGGCCTGACGGTTAACCATTTTCACAAACTTCAGAATTTTCTGGTATACCTCTTCCGAAGTATAAAGCCCCTTCACCACTTCGCAAACTCGTGCCTCGGGCGACTGTACAAAGAAGTGAAGGCTTACACAGCGTTCGCGGTTTTTCAGTTCCGACGAAAGTTCGGTTACCACAATTGTGGTCGAACTGGTAGCAATAATACAATCGGGTGCCACCACCTCTTCAATTTTTCGGAATACCTCTTTGCGTTCCAATATCTTGCGGCCGCTCGATTCGGCCCGGATTGCTTCAATAACAAAATCGCAATCGGCCAAATCGCGGTAATCGAGACTCCCCTTAATTCTCGAAAGAATCAGCTTTTTCTCGCCCTGTGTCATCCCCCAGTTTTCGATACGACGGTCGAGAACCTTTCCCATACTTTCGAAAGCTTCATCAATCCGCTGTTGCGATAGCTCGATAAAAACCACTTCCATTCCGTTGACACTGGCCATACGGGCAATGTTCTGCCCCGCTTTGCCACAACCTACCACACCAATTTTGGAAAAAAGCGTACTTTGCTGCTGCTTTCTGCTCAACCCAAAATCCTCGATAGGTTCAATAATCAATTCTTCCATTTCAATATCTTATTTTACTAAAAAAATTCTTTTAAAAGACTGTGTTGGCAACCACTTACACTTGTGCCTGATTAGCCGTAATCGCTACCATGCTGACAATATCGCTCACCGAACAACCGCGCGACAGATCGTTAATCGGAGCTGCCATTCCCTGCAAAACCGGCCCTATAGCTTCGGCACCGGCCAAACGCTGCACCAGTTTATACCCAATATTTCCACTTTCGAGGCCTGGAAAAACCAATACATTGGCACGTCCGGCTACTTTGCTGTCTGGGGCTTTCAGCCGACCAACTTCAGGAACCAAAGCGGCATCAAGTTGCATCTCTCCGTCAATCAAGAGTTCGGGGGCCAGTTCTTGTGCTATTTGGGTTGCTTCGGCCACCTTGTCAACCAATTCGTGCTGGGCACTTCCTTTGGTCGAAAATGAAAGCATGGCTACACGAGGTTCAATTCCTGCAATCGCTTTAGCCGTTTTGGCAGTAGTGATGGCAATCTCGGCCAGTTGTTTCTCGTCGGGAACAGGCATAACAGCACAATCGGCAAAAACAAGCAGACCATTATCGCCTAACGTTTTATCCTTGAAAACCATTAGAAAAACACCCGACACTACAGATACGCCGGGCAATGTCTTAACAAACTGAAAGGCAGGGCGCAAAACATCGCCGGTAGCATTGATAGCCCCGGAGACTTCGCCATCTGCATCACCGGCTTTAATCATGATTGGGCCATAATACAACGGATCGTTCAGTAATTTCAAGGCTTCTTCTTTTGTCAACCCTTTGCTCTTGCGGATTTCAACCATCATATCGGCATAAGCATCGCGTCGTTCGCTTTTCTTCGGATCAACAATTTCGGCTCCGGTAATATCAATCCCCTCACGACTGACAATCTCGGCAATTTGCTCTGCATTGCCCAACAAAATGATACGGGCCAACTTCTCTTTCAGTATAATTTCTGTGGCCTTTAGGGTCCTAATTTCACTCCCTTCGGGCAATACAATCCGCTTCTGAAGGCTGATTGCATTATTCTTAATTTGGGTTAACAGTTCCATTATCTTAAGTGCGATTTGAATTTTCGAATTATACAATTAAAAGTATGCAAAAATAAGCATATTTAGGGGAGAAACCCCTAAAACCCAAATATAAAATCTGTACAAAATGACAGAAATACATTCTTGAAAGAGAGCCATCGATTGGCCAAAACCGAATGGATAAAAAACGTTGCAACCATTGTTTTGCATGACTTGAATTCTGTCGAAGGAGATAAAATATGAACGAATAATCCTATTTTTGAAAAAAAGTTGACGATGTATCAGACACACAAAACATATATCACTGCCGTCATGAAAATGTCGGGGCTTGTCTCAGAAAACCCGTTATTGCTCTATCTGCTCGAGCATCTCGATATCGACCTGAATGTAAGCGATAAAACAGTTGAACAACTGTGCCGCGAAAACGAAGTCGACATTCAGGTCTTTCTGATAATGGCCAATCTCTACAATGGGTTTGTCCCCGGAGACCGCGAAACCGATTCGGTGACCCATATCCCTACCATCATTAAGTTCCTGAAAAACAGTCACAATTTCTATAAAAACGATAAATACCCTGAAATAAAAGGCTATATCGGCAAACTGCACGAGCAAAACCATTCGCGCGACATTCAACTGATTGAACGTTTCTTTGACGACTATTTCGAGGAGGTGCTCGAACATTTTAGTTACGAAGACGAGGCCGCATTTCCCTATTTTGCCTCTGTTGGCACCGGAAACCCAAATCCCGGCCGTTTTTCAGTCAACAACTACAAAGACCACCATACCGATATCGAAAGCAAACTGGGCGATTTGCGCAACTTGCTGCTGAAGCATATCCGGCTCAACGACCCTCTGAATATCAGGCGTAAAATTCTGCTCAGCCTTTTCGAACTGGAGTTCGACCTGAGTATCCACTCCAAAATCGAAGAACTGATACTTTCGCCCCTGGTAGCCCGAATGGAAAAAGGAAGAGCCCAATGAGCAAGTCACGAATCAATATTGCCATTATCGAACCCTCGCATATTTTCTTCGAAGGGCTTTCGAACCTGTTGCACAAAACAGACAACTACTACTATATTTTCAGGTTGACCGATCTTGATGAACTAAACCTCTTTCTGATGAGGGAAAAGGTAAGTTTTGTTTTACTCAACCCTTGCGTTTACCAAAACAAGAACGGCGATTTACTGAAAATGAAGAAAGCTTATCCCGAAATTACCTGGATTGGGCTGCTCTATTCATTCTATCATCCCGAATTGCTGAGTAAACTCGACGACACCATTCTGGCTACCGACAGCCTCGAATCAATCATCGGGAAGCTGACACGGATTGCAGTTGGTCAAACCGACAATGCAAAACAGGAAACACTTTCGGAACGGGAAATCGAAGTACTTGCAGTGATGGTGAAAGGTTTCTCGAACAAGGAGATTGCTGAAGAATTGAACATCAGCATCCACACCGTCATCAGTCATCGAAAAAACATTGTCGAAAAGACCGGGATCAAGAGCCTTTCGGGATTGACCATCTACGCTATCTCTAAAAAATATATTCAGGTCGATGGCTGAGAAAACCAGTCGGCCAATAACACACCAATTATGTCTGTAGAAATCGATTTCGAGTTACTGGGCAAACAGCTCCAAGGGGAGTTGCTAACGGATAAAACCAACCGGATTATCTATTCGACCGACGCCTCGTCGTACCGCGAAATGCCGCAGGCCATCGTTTTGCCCGGGAACAAGGAAGACATTCGTAAAACCATTCTTTTCGCCGCCCAAAACCACACATCGGTTATTCCCCGCGGTGCCGGCACCTCGCTGGCCGGACAGGTTGTTGGCAATGGAATAGTGGTCGATATTTCAAAGTATCTCGACAAAATCATTGAACTGAATGTGGCCGAACGTTGGGTGAAAGTCGAACCCGGTGTTAACCTTTCGGAACTGAACCTCTTTTTGAAACCCCACGGATTGCAGTTTGGCCCCGAAACCTCGACCACCAACCGCTGTAAACTGGGCGGTATGCTGGGCAACAACTCTTGTGGCCTCCGTTCATTGATTTATGGCAGCGTGCGCGAACACATTCTGGAGGTCGAAGGCTTTCTTGCTGACGGCTCGGAAGTGTTGTTTGCCCCACTCGACAAAGTCGGTTTCGAAGCCAAATGTACCGCCAATCCTGACGCGCTCGAAACGAAGATATACAACCATTTCAAAACCATTCTTTCCGACCGTGCGCTGGTTGAAAAGATTCGCGATGCCTATCCTGAACCGGAAGTGACCCGCCGAAATATGGGCTATGCCGTCGATTTTCTGATGGACAGCGATCCTTTTACCGGCAATGGTATCCCTTTCAACCTCTCGAAATTGTTAGCCGGTTCTGAAGGGACACTGGCTTTTACCACCGCGATGAAAGTAAACCTGATACCACTGCCGCCAAAAGTAAAATGCGTGGTTCCGGCCCACTTCACCTCGCTCGAAGAGGCGCTTCAGGCCAATCTTGTCATTCTGCGCCACCGGCCCAATACGATTGAGTTGATGGACGATATCATCATGGATTGCACCAAAGAGAATATTGCCCAACGCAAAAACCGCTTCTTTATCGAAGGCGATCCCAAAGCCATTCTAATGGTCGAATTTGCGGCCGACACACGCGGGGAGATTGAAGCCATGCATGCCCGCATGGTAGCCGATTTGAACGCTGAAGGGTTGGGTTATCATTTCCCGCTCGTCTTTGGCGATGACAACATTAAGCGGGTATGGGAGCTTCGCACCGCCGGTTTAGGTCTGTTATCGAACATCCCAGGCGACAAGAAAGGAGTTACCGTTATCGAAGATACCGCCATTGCCCCTGCCCGACTGCCTGCATTTATAGCTGAATTTAAGGCACTGCTCGGTACCATGGGGTTGAAAAGTGTTTACTATGCCCATATTGCCACCGGCGAACTGCACCTGCGACCGCTGCTTAACCTGAAAGATGCCGGCGACCAGCAGCGCTATGCCCAACTGGCCGGCCAAGTGGCTGCTTTGGTAAAAAAACATCGTGGTTCCCTTTCGGGCGAACATGGCGATGGCCGTCTGCGCGGTTCGTTTATTCCCTTTATGTATGGCGAAGAGATTTATCAGCTCTTCAAGGATATCAAGCACACTTGGGACCCCCGCAACGTAATGAACCCCGGAAAGATTACCGATGTGCCGCCTATCACCGATAAATTGCGTTACGAACTGACCAACCGCTACCCGGTTATCGATACTGCGTTCGATTTCTCGTCCACTCACGGCTACCTCAGGGCCGTAGAGCAATGCAACGGTTCGGCCGACTGTCGCAAAAGCAGTCTGATTGGCGGCACCATGTGCCCCACCTTTATGGCCACACGCGACGAAGATAAATCGACCCGCGGGCGAGCCAACATGCTGCGTGAATATCTGCACCACAGCGACAACCTGTTTCACAGCCGTGAGGTTTACAAGGTACTCGACCTCTGTATCTCCTGCAAAGGTTGCAAAAGCGAATGCCCGTCGAATGTTGATATGGCCAAAATCAAAGCCGAATTTCTGCAACATTACTACGACAAACATGGTATCCCGCTGCGCGCCCGGTTGGTAGCATGGCTGCCCCGGCTGGGCCATATCGCCATGGCTCTCCGCCCGATAACCAATTTTATGCTTGCGCAGAAATGGGTTAAGCGCATGGTTGGGTTTCATCCCGACAGAAAGATTCCGGCCTACGCCCAACAGAGTTTAATTCGATGGAACAAAAGTAAAGCCACAACTACCGCTGCGAAAGGGAAGGTCTATCTTTTTGCCGACGAGTTTACCAACCTTCAGGAGCCGGGTATCGGCATCAAAGCTATTTTGTTGCTGAACCGCTTGGGATACGAAGTTATCATCCCCAAACATCGCGAAAGCGGACGTACATTCCTCTCGAAAGGTTTTGTTCGCGAAGCCCGAAAAGTGGCCATCGACAATATTCTGCTGCTAAAAGATTTGATTTCGGAACAAACGCCGCTCATTGGCCTCGAACCTTCGACCATCCTCACCTTCCGCGACGAATACCCGGAGCTGGTCCCCGAAAACCTTCGCCGGCAAGCCCATGCCGTAGCCCAAAATGCATTGCTATTCGAAGAATTCTTTGTCCGCGAAAGCGAGAAAGGGAATATTACCCCCGTACAGTTTACCGATGCCCGCCGCGAGATTAAACTGCATGGCCACTGTCAGCAAAAGGCGGTTGCCTCTACCCTGCCCACCAGGTTAATGCTTGCTTTTCCGGCCAACTATTCGGTACAGGAAATCAAATCGGGTTGCTGCGGAATGGCCGGTTCGTTTGGCTACGAAAAAGAGCATTACACGCTCTCGATGCAAATTGGCGAAATGGTTCTGTTCCCCGAAGTACGCCAAACCGCTGCCGAAATATTGGTTGCCGCCCCCGGGACCAGTTGCCGTCACCATATCAAAGATGGTACAGGCCGCGTAGCCGTCCACCCGGTCGAGATAATGTTTGAGGCACTGTTGTAGCTGAAAAAAAACACCTCGAATGGAACAAATCCAATCGTTTTCAGTAGACTGTACCAGTCAAACATTCAACGGATTATTCAAATGAAGAAAAAAATCTCAACCATTTTTTCCGTCCTGCTCGGACTAATGCTTATCAACGGCGGGCTCAACAAATTTCTGAACTATATGCCCCCGCCCGACAACCTGCCCGAAGCGATGATGAAAGATTTCGCGGCGCTGATGGAAATATCGTGGCTGATGCCGCTTATCGCGGTTGCCGAAATAATTGGCGGGCTGCTCGTCATTTTCACGCGCACGAGGGCGCTTGGGGCTTTGGTACTCTTTCCGGTAATGGTTGGTATTTTGCTCACCCATATCGTGGTCGACCCGGGCAGCATTGCCATTGTTGTTGTAATGTGGGCCATTTTGCTCTGGATAATGTACGATAACCGCGAAAAATACTATCCGCTGATACGGCTCTAAGCCATGCTTAACTGTAGCCGCAAAGTTTCCGTTCGAAACCAACACAACACCCATCACGGGTAAACCTTCGATGTTAAAGATTAGACCGGCAATATTAAAGGTGAGAACGGCGATATCAAAGGTAATAACGGCATTATTAAAGGTTATAACGGCAATATCAAAGGTAATAACGGCATTATTAAAGGTTATAACGGCATTATTAAAGGTTATAACGGCAATATTAAAGGTAATAACGGCAATATCAAAGGTAAGAACGGCAATATCAAAGGTAAGAACGGCAATATTAAAGGTAAGAACGGCGATATTAAAGGTGAGAACGGCATTATTAAAGGTTATAACGGCAATATTAAAGGTAAGAACGGCATTATTAAAGGTTATAACGGCAATATCAAAGGTAAGAACGGCATTATTAAAGGTAAGAACGGCAATATTAAAGGTAAGACTTTCGATGTTAAAGGTTGGACCCGTTGTTACTTTGCCGCAATATGGCTTTC
>CAYOJD010000041.1:17798-23544 GCA_964404205.1 uncultured Prolixibacteraceae bacterium | reverse complement strand
TAAGAAACGAGACCCATAAGCTGAAAGCGCAGATTAAGAGCTATATACAGGCTGAAGAAGATGAAATTGCCCAGTTGAAGGAACGTGCCGAAAGTGGTGAGATTCCGCTTGAAGAGGGCGAAAAAATCTACGACCGTGTGGATAAATTAGAAGAGATTATCGATAAGAAAATTGAAGAGATTTTGCTTCAGGTGTTACCGATAGCTTTTTCTATTGTCAAAGATACAGCCAGACGTTTCACCGAGAATCAGACAATTACCGTTACTGCGACCGACTTCGACCGTAATTTGGCGACTCAGAAAGATTTTGTCACTATCGACGGCGATAACGCCATTTATCGCAACAGTTGGATAGCCGGCGGAACCTTACAGACCTGGAATATGGTACATTACGATGTACAGTTGATTGGTGGTGTGGTACTTCATTCCGGGAAAATATCGGAAATGGCTACAGGTGAAGGTAAAACATTGGTGGCTACGTTGCCTGTTTTCCTGAATTCGCTTGCCGGCCGCGGGGTTCATGTGGTTACCGTGAACGACTATCTGGCCAAACGTGACTCTGAATGGATGGGGCCGATTTACATGTTCCACGGAATATCGGTTGATTGTATCGACAAACATCAGCCCAATTCAATTGAACGTCGAAATGCCTATAATGCTGACATTACTTTTGGAACCAATAACGAATTTGGCTTCGATTATTTGCGCGATAACATGGCGATTAGTCCCGCCGATTTGGTGCAGCGCAAACATCACTATGCTATTGTCGACGAGGTTGACTCGGTGCTGATTGACGATGCACGTACCCCTTTGATTATTTCGGGCCCGGTGCCTAAAGGCGAGAACCAGTTGTTCGATGACCTGAAAAATCCTGTAGAACAGTTGGTAAAAGCTCAGCGCGATTTGGTCAATAACCTTCTGGTAGAAGCCAAAAAGAAAATTAGCTCGGGCAATAAAGAAGAAGCCGAAGAAGGTGCCCTGGCGCTTTTCCGTGCGTACAAAGGATTACCAAAGCATAAACCATTGATTCGCTTTCTCAGTGAAGAGGGGAATAAAGCCCGGATGCTGAAAACCGAGAACTATTTCATGCAGGACAATAACAAGAATATGCATATTGCTACTGATATGCTTTTCTTTGTGATTGAAGAAAAACAGAACTCGGTTGAATTGACAGACAAAGGCTTTGAAATTCTTTCGCAGGATAACTCAGACCCCTCGTTCTTTATCTTGCCCGACGTAGGTGCCGAAATTGCCGAGATTCAGAATTCAAAACTTTCGGATACCGAGAAGCTGGAGAAGAAAGATTCTTTGATGCAGAATTTTGCCATCAAATCCGAACGCGTACATACCATTATCCAGTTGCTGAAAGCCTACACCATGTTCGAAAAGGACGTTGAATATGTGTTGATTGACAATAAAGTGAAAATTGTTGATGAGCAAACCGGCCGTATCATGGAAGGCAGACGATATTCCGATGGATTGCATCAGGCTATTGAAGCCAAGGAAAAGGTAAAAGTGGAGGCTGCTACACAAACATTCGCAACCATCACACTGCAGAACTACTTCAGGATGTACCATAAACTGGCCGGGATGACCGGTACTGCCGAAACAGAAGCTGGCGAATTGTGGGACATTTACAAACTCGAAGTGGTAGTAATTCCCACCAACAGAGCCATTACCCGCAAAGACCACGAAGATTTGGTGTACAAAACCAAAAAAGAAAAATACAATGCCATCATCGATGATATAGTCCGGTTGAATAAAATTGGCCGGCCGGTACTGGTAGGTACAACTTCAGTCGAGATCTCGGAGTTGCTAAGCCGAATGTTGCAAATGCGTGGGGTCAAACATCAGGTTTTGAATGCGAAACTGCATCAACGTGAGGCTGATATTGTTGCCGAAGCCGGTAAACTCGGAACGGTAACCATTGCGACCAACATGGCCGGTCGTGGTACCGACATTAAACTTACCCCCGAAACCCGTGAGTTGGGCGGCTTGGCCATCATTGGTACCGAGCGTCACGAATCGCGCCGCGTCGACCGCCAGTTACGCGGACGTGCTGGCCGTCAGGGCGACCCAGGTTCGTCTCAATTCTTTGTTTCGCTCGAAGATGATTTGATGCGCCTCTTCTCCTCAGACAGGATTGTCAGTATTATGGACCGTCTTGGACTGAAAGAGGGTGAAGTGATTCAGCACTCAATGATTTCGAAATCGATAGAGCGGGCGCAGAAAAAGGTTGAGGAGAATAACTTTGGTATCCGTAAACGTTTGCTCGAATACGACGACGTGATGAACTCTCAACGTACAGTGGTTTATCGCAAACGCCGTCATGCGCTTTTCGGCGAACGCCTGGATGTGGATATCCTGAACATGATTTACGACATGGGCGAAACACTCACAAACGAGTATCAGCCTAATGGCCGCGAGGCTTTCGAAGATTACCGAATGGAGCTCATCAAATCTTTGTCGCTCGATGCCCCGGTAACTGAAGACGAATTTGCCGATTTAAAAGCCGACGATTTGACCGACAGGATTTACCGCGAAGCGATCGATACTTTCACCCGTAAGTCTCAAATGATTTCGCGCCAAGCCTGGCCCGTTATCAAAAATGTTTTTGAAAACAAATCGCAGATTTACACCAATATTGTCGTTCCGATTACCGACGGACAACGTCTTTTCAATATTGTGACCAACCTCGAAAAAGCGTATAAAACGCAAGGTCAGGAATTGGTGAAATCGTACGAAAAGCAAGTAATTTTGGCTACAATTGACGAGCATTGGAAAGAAAACCTTCGCGAACTCGACGAACTTCGCACTTCGGTACAGAATGCCTCCTACGAACAGAAGGATCCGCTCTTGATATATAAACTGGAATCGTTCAACCTGTTCAAGGCCATGATGGAACGCATCAACAGGGGGGTGGTTTCGACCTTGATGAAGGGACAGATTCCGATTAGCGATCCCGAACAGGTTCGCGAGGCCCCTGTAGCCCCGCGCCGTCAGGTCGACCGGTCGCAACTTCGCGAAGAAAAGCAGGATGCTTCATCAGGCAGTGAATCTCATCACGATGAAAGAAGGGTTGTACAACCTGTGCGCCAAACACCAAAGGTAGGACGTAACGAGCCTTGCCCTTGTGGTAGCGGAAAGAAATTTAAGCAATGCCACGGAAAAGGGCTTGAATAAGATAAGCGATTCAACAAAATAAATGCTGAACGAATGAGTACACTTTTGTCAATTCACTGGAATGCAAGTCCCGAACTATTTAGTTTAGGCCCAATTTCGGTACGCTGGTACGGGTTAATGTTTGCACTGGGGTTTTTGATAGGGTACAACATTATGGTACGGATGTTCCGTTTTGAAAAATCAAACGAAGAATGGGTCGACAAACTTTTTATGTATGTCATTATTGCTACAATTGTCGGTGCCCGTTTAGGCCATGTTTTCTTTTATGGCTGGGATTATTATTCTCAACATCTTTTCGAGATTATTTCGCCGGTGATAATGGTCGATGGTCATTTCAAATTGGTAGGCTTTCAAGGATTAGCCAGTCATGGCGGTGCAATTGGTATTATTGTTGCCGTTTGGATCTATTCCCGAAAAGTTACCCATCGCAGCATGCTTTGGACATTGGATCGACTGGTGATTCCTACAGCCCTGGTAGCCGCAATGATACGTTTTGGAAACCTGATGAACTCCGAAATCTACGGCGTAGCAACTGCCTTGCCATGGGGCTTTATCTTCGACCAGAATGGTGAAACAGTGGCCAAACACCCGACGCAGATCTACGAAATGCTTTGTTATCTGGTTACTTTTGTTCTGATACTCTTCTTCTTTTTCAAAAAGAAGGATTTAAAAGATCGTCCCGGATTTATTCTCGGGGTTTTCTTTATTGGAATCTTTTTTACCCGTTTTATGATTGAATTCATCAAAGAAGATCAGGAAGCTTTTGAAGCCGGAATGGCGCTGAATATGGGACAAATACTGAGTATCCCATTTGTTCTGGCCGGATTGTATTTGATAGTTAGGGCCTTAAAAAATCAGCCTGTAGTTTATAAAAAATAAGTAGGGTTTAGATTTTTAAACCAATAGTTCCCGCTTTTGTCAGTAATATGATAAAAAGCGGGAATTGTTTTTTATTTTACTCTGCAATATTGTAGTTTCGGGTTTCACAACTAAAACCCAAAACAATGAAGAGATTTCAGATCATCCTGTTTAGTTTTTTGCTCAATTTTTCGCTTTTTGCCCAAACTTATCCTTTTCAAAATCCGAATGTTGCCGACGAAAAGCGGCTCGATAACCTAATTTCATTAATGACACTCGACGAGAAGGTAAATTGTCTGTCGACTCATCCGGCGGTGCCCCGTTTAGGAATTTCAGGCACCCGTATTGTGGAAGGTCTTCATGGATTGGCTTTGAGCGGCCCGGCCAACTGGGCGGTAAAGGGTAAAGGAGCCTCCGCAACAACCACTTTCCCGCAAGCCTATGGTTTGGCACAAACCTGGGATCCGGAACTGTTACGCAGGGTCGCTTCGTGGGAAGCCGACGAGTGTCGCTATCTGACCCAAAACGCCAAATACAAAAGTGCCGGGTTAATTGTGTTGGCTCCCAATGCCGATCTTGGGCGAGATATCCGTTGGGGACGTACCGAGGAATGCTTTGGTGAAGACCCTTATCTGACAGCAGTGTTGACTGTTGCTTATGTGAAAGGGCTTCAGGGCGATGACCCTAAATATTGGAAAACAGCTTCGCTGATGAAACATTTCTTAGCCAACAGCAATGAGAATGTCCGTGTTAAAACCTCTTCCGATTTCGACGACAGGCTTTTCCGCGAATATTATGCCTATCCCTTTTACAAAGGAGTAACCGAAGGTGGTTCAAGGGCATATATGACTGCTTATAACAAATACAATGGCATTCCCTGTACGGTCCACCCCATTTTGAAAGATATCACGGTGAAAGAGTGGGGCCAAAACGGGATTATTGCTACCGACGGCGGCGCCTATCGCAATCTGGTCAATACGCACCACTATTACGATAATCTGCTCGATGCTGCCGTGGCTTGTGTGCGTACCGGAACAACCATGTTTCTCGATAATTACAAAGAGCCGTTGACCCAGGCCATTCAAAAGGGCATGATTGCCGAAGATGAGATCAATCAGGCGGTCAGGGGTACGCTTAGGGTGATGTTGAAATTGGGTTTGCTCGATGGTTCATCATCCAATCCTTATGCCCGGATAGGTATTGCCGATACTACCGACCTTTGGACCAAAACTGAGGCGAGTGATTTGGTACGCGAGGTGACAGCCAAATCAGTGGTTTTATTGAAGAATGAAGGAAACCTGCTTCCCATTCAGAAAGATAAAGTGAAGAAGATAGCGGTCATTGGGCCAAGTGCCAACAAAGTGATTTCGGACTGGTATGCCGGTACACCGCCTTATGCCGTTTCGGCACTGACCGGAATTAAAAACCAGGCCGGAAACGAAGTTGAGATTCTGTTTGCCGAAAGCAATAAATCCGATTCAGCCGTAATCGCAGCCAAAGCTGCCGATATGGCTATTGTTTGCATCGGAAATCACCCGTTGGGCCACAACTTGCCGTGGGGAGTCGATTATGTGGCCAGTAATGGTCGTGAAGATGTCGATAGGCAGGCCATTTCGCTCGAACAGGAAGATTTGGTTAAAGTTGTTCGGGCAGCCAACCCCAATACTGTACTGGTGCTGGTTTCCAGTTTCCCTTACGCGATAAAC
>CAYOJD010000041.1:0-17788 GCA_964404205.1 uncultured Prolixibacteraceae bacterium | reverse complement strand
ATAAACTGGTCGAAAGAACATGTACCGGCCATTGTGCATGTTACCCAGTCGAGCCAGGAGCTTGGCAACGGTTTAGCCGATGTGTTATTTGGGAAGATAAGCCCGGCAGGCCGTTTGGTACAAACATGGAGCAGCTCGATTGGCGAGTTATTGCCGATACTCGATTACAACATCCGCAACGGACGAACCTATATGTACGATAAAAACATTCCCCTTTTCCCGTTTGGCTATGGGTTGAGCTATACAACTTTTACTTACAGCGATGCCAGGGTTGATAAAACGTCGTTGAAAAAGGGAGAAACAGCTACCCTGACCGTAAAGGTTACCAATAACGGGAGCGTGGACAGCGATGAAGTGATTCAGCTTTATGCCCAATATCCCGGAAGCAAAGTTGAGCGTCCGGCCATTGCCTTAAAAGGGTTCAAACGCCAGTTTATTCCCAAAGGGAAAACCGTTGACGTAAATATTACACTTAAAGCTGACGATCTCGCTTATTGGAACAGCGATAAATCGGCCTTTGTCCTTGAAACTGGAAATGTCGATTTGTTGGTGGGTAGCTCGTCGGCTGACATTAAACTGACAACGACCATCAAAACCATCGAGTAATTTTCTTGCCAACGAAAACAGCGTATGCATCCGGACTGGGCCGGGCGTACGCTGTTTTTTCGAAGAAAAGAATGTTGTTTATTCAGCCGCAAATTCGGCTTTGCAATAGTTGATACCCATTGCATGGTAACGTTTTAGCTGTTCTTTCAGCTTCGTTTTAAAAATAGGGTAATCTTTTCCCTCGTCGGACGACCATAAAGCTTCGGACAATGCTGCAATGCGAGGGAAGAGCATATATTCCACCTGGGCCGGAGTGCCCATATATTCGGTCCATACCATTCCCTGCCCACCCAGTACGAACCGGCTTTCCATTTCGGACAGCGATTGCGGTACCGGATTGTATTGGTAGACTTTTTCGAGCGGGATATAGCCACCTACAGCCAATGGTTCATTTTGCGGATCGGTTTGATACTGATCGAAGTTGCAGTAATTGGCCGGTGCCATTACCACATAATGCCGCTCCTGAATGGCTGCGACACCGCCTTCTTCGCCACGCCAGGCCATCAGGGCCGTATTGGCCATCAAACCGGCATCGCCGGCCTCTTCCCAGCCGATAGCCCTTTTGCCTTTTTCCTGCAAATATTTTTCAACTTGCTGAATGAAATAGTGCTGCAGATTTTCTTCGTTGCCCAGCCGTTCGTCGCGTTTGCGCTGCTGACAGTCGGGGCATTTTTTCCATGCCGTTTTTCGGCAGTCATCACCGCCAATATGGATATAATCGCCCGGGAAAAGCGCGATCGTTTCGTCGATAATATCTTTGATAAACAGCATGGTGGTATCTTTCCCCGGGCAGAATGTGTCGTCAAAAATTCCCCAGCGGGTAGCTACTTCGTAAGGCCCTCCCGTGCAGCCATATTCGGGATAGGCCGCCAAGGCCGCCAAGGCATGGCCCGGCATCGATATCTCGGGTACGATGGTAATGTATCGGCGGGCAGCATACAAAACAATCTCTTTGATCTCTTCCTGCGTGTAAAAGCCGCCGGTTGGCTTTCCGTCGAAAGAGGCCGGAGTACTTTGATGACCGGAGCGTGTTTCGCTGCGGCGCGAGCCGGTTTCAGTCAGCTTTGGATATTTGATTATCTCGATGCGCCACCCCTGATCGTCGGTCAAATGCCAGTGAAAGGTATTGAGTTTGTGCATGGCCATATAATCGAGATATTTCAGGATAAACTCTTTTGGCATAAAATGGCGGCTCACGTCGAGATGAAGCCCACGCCAGCCAAATCGCGGTTTGTCTTTGATTTGGACTGAAGGCAACAGCAAGGTTTGATCCGCTTGTTTTTCGCCCGGCATCAACTGGATAATGGTTTGTACCCCATAAAACAGTCCGTTTGGCGACGAGGCCTCCAGAACAATATTGGCAGGTGTTACGGTTAGCCTGTAAGCTTCGCGGCCGGCATGTAAGGAGGGGTCGAGTTTAATAAAAATGGCATGGCGCGGGGCGGTAACCGAATACGATGGCTCGTTGGTGGCGATGTCGAAAGTCTGTTCGAGGTATTGCCGTAAAAAGCCGGCGATATTCTTCATGTCATTCCCTTCGTTGTTAATCAATATTTTAGTATCCGAATTGAGTTCGAAAGCCCCTTCGGTATTGACCAGTTCAGCCGGTTGGGGTATTATTTTGGCTTCGGGACGCGGCAGCTGTTCGCTGCACGAAACGGCTGCCACCATCAATACTGCGAAGGAAAATGTTCTAAGATTGCCCATGATATTCTGACTTGGAAAAGAATGGCGCTAAAGTACGAAAAGAGAGCCGTCGGTAAAAATGGTATCGAACGAATCACTGAATTTTTCTTTTTCGCCATATTTTAGAAATCTCAACAGGAAACAATTATTTAACATTGGCATTAGTGGCCTGATATTGTGTAGATAAAATCGGGTTTTGCCAGTTTTTAAGATGATTTGTGCGATCTATTATTTAGAATCATTCAAAGATGATTTGGAATTGTCAAATTCGATTTTTATGTTTGCGAAGTGAATCAATTTTAAAGTAACCAGCATCACATTCCATGAAAAAGGGATATTCAGATACAACATCATCGAAAAAAGCACAACAGCCCTGTTGCGCATCGGTTGTTTCGACCCTTTTCTTCATGTACACCATGTCTATGTTTATGCGATAGCCTTCATCCGGGCTTAAACCTGTTTGAAGGCTCTTCCGATCAGTCGTAAAAGACCAATCCATCCAAAGTTTATATTTTTTAAAATTATTATGTTATGCCGAAGATTGTGGTAAAATTCGGCGGATCCAATCTCAAGTGTAAGGAAGATGTTACACGTGTGGTGCAAGTAGTGAAAAACTACGGGCAACCGTTGGTGATTGTGGTATCCGCGTTTTATGGAGTAACCAATTTTCTGATTGATGCACTCGAAAAAGCCCGTTACGACGAGTTGGTGGCCGATAGTTGCACCAAATATTTGTACGACCTGAAACACGAATCGATTAGCCGGCTGATTCGCGACGAAAACCTGCAATGCACCACTTTACAGGAAGTAAACGTAACCCTCGGTGAATTGAAGAAGTATCTTCACGGGATTGCCCTGACGGGCGATGCCTCGCTGGCGCTCGAGGATCATGTTCAGGCTTTTGGCGAGAAGTTGTCGGCCATCGTGCTGAACGGTATCCTGAAAGATGAGGGATTGACATCAAAGGTGGTTTTCCCCGAACAGTTTGGTTTAATTACCGACGGGGAGTTTGGAAATGCATCGGTGAATTTTTCGCGATCGGTACCCAATGTGCGTGAAGCTTTTGCCGAAGATATTACTTATGTGGTTCCGGGGTTTTACGGAATCTCGGAAGAGGGCAAAACTACCTTGCTTGGACGTGGCGGAAGCGATTATTCGGCAGCTTCGCTGGCCCGTTGCATTGGCTCTCCGTCACTCGATATCTGGAAAGATGTGGATGGTTTTCTGAGTGCTGACCCGAAATTGGTCAATAAACCCAAACAAATCAGTCATTTGTCGTATACCGAAGCGGCTGAATTGGCTTATTTTGGAGCCAAAATATTACATCCCCGAACCGTTGAACCGTTGATTGATCCTCATATTCCGGTCCGTATTTTCAATATTCACGGTAATCTTTCCGTCGAGAAGCCGCTTACAGTGGTCAGTAACGAAAAGAGTGTCACCCATGATGTGGTCAAGAGTGTTACTTACAGCGACAATTTTGGGATACTCAAATTGAAAGGTCCGGGTGTTGGGCTGAAACCGGGGATTCTGGCCAAAGTTACCACGGCGCTCCACCATGCCGGAATCAATATCAGTTCGGTGTTGACTTCGCAGATTTCCATCAATATTTTGTTGGCAAAAAAGGATTTACAAAATGCTTATGCCGTTGTTAGTGCCATTGAACTAAGTGGTGTTGGCCGTTTGCAAATTGCCGACGATATTGCTGTTGTTGCCGCCGTAGGGCATGGAATTACTGACAAGTATGGTATTTCTGCCCGAATATTTACCTCATTGGCAGGCGATGGCATTAACGTGATAATGAGCTGTTCGGGTGCTTCACCAATTGTGAGCTATTTTCTGGTCAAAACGGAGGATCGGACCCGATCGGTGGAAGCCATTCACAAAGAGTTTTTCGAAAAAGTATAAATAAAACGGTCAATCCGGTCAAATAATTTTCTGAAAAAGTTAGTAAATCAATAATTAGTCTTAAAGTTTAAAAATGTAAAGTCATGAGTACACAAAATCCAAAATTTGAAACGCTGCAGGTACATGCAGGCCACACCCCCGATAACGACACGCTCTCGCGTGCGGTGCCGATTTATCAAACTACTTCGTATGTTTTCAAAGATGCCGATCATGCTGCCAACCTGTTTGGTTTGAAAGAGTTCGGAAATATTTATACCCGGCTGATGAACCCAACTACCGATGTATTCGAAAAGCGTATTGCCGCACTCGAAGGTGGCGTTGCCGCGCTGGCAGTCTCGTCGGGGCATGCTGCTCAGTTTATTACCATCACCAACATTGCCGGTTCAGGTGATAACTTTGTTTCGTCGCCTTATCTTTATGGTGGTTCATTCAACCAGTTTAAAGTCTCATTCAAGAATCTGGGTATCGAAGCCCGTTTTGCCCAAAACCTCGATCCTGAAAATTTTGAGAAACTGATTGATGCCAAAACAAAGGCTATCTATTTGGAAACCATCGGAAATCCAAGTTTTACCATTCCCGATTTTGAAAAGTTTGCTGCATTGGCCAAAAAACACGATTTGCCTATCATTGTCGATAATACGTTTGCTTGTGGTGGGGCACTTTTCCGCCCGCTCGAACATGGTGCCCATATTGTGGTCGAATCGGCTACCAAATGGATTGGCGGTCATGGTTCGTCTATCGGCGGCGTAATTATCGATGGAGGTAATTTTAACTGGGGAAATGGAAAGTACCCGGCATTTACAGAGCCCTCTGAAGGATATCATGGCTTGAAATTCTGGGATGTATTTGGAACCGATGGCCCGTTTGGCAACATTGCCTTTATCATTCGTGCCCGCGTGGAAGGCCTTCGCGATTTTGGACCGGCAGCCAGTCCTTTTAACTCTTTCCTGTTGATTCAAGGACTCGAAACGCTGTCGTTACGTGTTGAACGGCACGTTCAAAATACGCTTGCCCTGGCACAGTGGCTCGAAAACCATCCGAAAGTTGAGTCAGTGAATTATCCGGGACTGAAAAGCAGTCCGGATTATCAGTTGGCACAGAAATATTTACCCAAAGGTGCCGGTGCAGTTCTCTCTTTCATTGTTAAAGGCGGAAAAGAGAATGCCAAAAAGGTGGTCGACAATTTGAAGCTGGTTAGCCATTTGGCCAATGTCGGCGATGTGCGCAGCCTCATTATTCAGCCCGCAGCAACAACGCACCAGCAGCTGAGCGACGAAGAACAAATTCGTGCCGGAGTGGAACCTGCACAGTTGCGTGTATCGGTCGGTATCGAACATATCGACGATATCATTGCCGATTTTGCTCAATCTCTTGATAAAATTTAATTAAAAAAATTGTTTATGAGTAAGTTATTAAATTTCTCGACAGAAGGAGTGAACGAAAGTGCCACAAAATTTGTAGCCAGCTCCAGGACTTTTAATTTTGTGATTGACGAACCTCCGGCATTGGGCGGAACCGATCATGGTGCCAATCCGGTTGAATATTTACTGGCTGGTTTTGCCGGATGCCTCAATGTAGTGGCTCATCTGGTTGCCCGCGAACAGGGATTGAAAATCAGTTCGCTGCGAATCAATGTCGAAGGTGATATCAATCCTGCAAGATTATTGGGATTATCTGATGAAGATCGTGCAGGTTTTCAAAGCCTTCGTGTAACTTTGCAACCGGTAACCGATGCTTCTCAGGAAGCACTGAACCGGTGGCTGACTGAAGTGGAGAAGCGATGTCCGATTCGCGATAATCTGGCCAATATCACTCCGCTTCAATTGGAGCTCAGGCCGGAAGCCGCTTGAGCATTTCTTGAAATGAATTGATAATAAAGAGGGTAGAAGGATTGAAAAATTCTTCTGCCTTTTAGCATTTAAAACCGATATAATAACGAAAAGATGCCATTGAACCTGCCCGACGGGCTACCAGCGATTGATACTTTACGTGAAGAAAATATTTTTGTGATGAGTTCATCGCGTGCTTCACATCAGGATATCAGACCTTTGAAGATTTTAATCCTCAATTTGATGCCATTGAAGATTGCTACAGAAACCGATTTGTTAAGGTTGCTTTCCAATTCTCCGCTACAGATTGAGATTGATTTTCTTCAAATTGAAGGCCATATCTCCAAAAATACTTCGGCCGACCATTTGAATGCCTTTTACCATACATTCCCCGAAATTAAGGGTCAGAATTACGATGGAATGATTATTACCGGCGCACCGGTTGAGCATTTGCCTTTCGAAGAGGTCGATTATTGGGACGAGATTTGTGAGATTTTCCGTTGGGCCGACAAACATGTAACCTCAACGATGTATATCTGCTGGGCTTCGCAAGCGGGTTTGTATTTTCATTATGGGATACCTAAATATCCGTTGGAGAAAAAGATGTTTGGCATTTTCGATCACAAGATAGCCGATCGCAAACTGCCATTGTTTCGTGGTTTCGACGATATCTTCAGGGCACCACATTCCCGCCATACCGAAATCCGGTCGACTGATTTTGCCAATATTGATGATGTCAGGCTGGTGTCGGAGTCAGATGATGCCGGAGCTTATATTGCAATAGGTGGCGGCGGACGTAAAATTTTCATCACCGGACATCCCGAATATTCGCTCCGAACCCTTGAACGGGAATATCTTCGCGATGTGGAGAAGCAATTGCCTATCGAGGTGCCGGTCAATTATTATCCGGGCAATGAACCATCAAAGCGGCCAGTGCTGAGTTGGCGCTCTCATGCCAATCTGCTCTTTTCGAATTGGCTTAATTATTACGTTTACCAGGAAACACCTTATAATCTGGGAGATTTGGGATAAAACCGTCATTCTTCCTTTTACCATACATACAGCCCCGGACAGCATCCTGCCCGGGGCTGTATTGTTATTTTATCTTATCTTTTATCCCTTCTTCGAAAAACAGCTCTTCTTCTATTTTGCGTATTCTCGCATGGGTATATTCAACCATTTGACGACTAAGCGATTTGCCCTCAATACCGCTTGCCAGATAGGCTTTGTAATATTGCAATGCCGGTCGCTTGTCTTGTTGAAACTCTTCGTAAGTGGTGGCGATATCGAAGAGTATTTCATTTTTGGACGAATCGAGTTCATACGATTTCTGAAGCGATTCGATGGCTTCCTTGAACCGTCGGGCCTGACCATAAACCGAACCAAGGTGATGGTACAGGTCGCTCAAATAGGGCGGACGAGAAAGTTCAATGCTCAGGTTAATAAAATCGATACTTTGCCCGTAGTCTGCTAAGTTTTTGTAACATAGTCCAATATAAAAGCTGGCCATCGGGTCGTCCGGTGCAAGCTGGTAATAACTTTCGAGTAGCCTGAGTGCTTCCCGTTCCTCTTTTTCAAAATATAAGGCAATTCCCAGGCTTTTGCGTACATCCGGTACGGTATCGTTTTTTTGTAGCCATAGTTGATAGGACAAGCGTGCTTCGTGGTACATTTTATTTTCGAACTGGTTGTTGGCCAACCGGATCAGCAATCCTCCATTTTCAGGAAAGACCCGAAGTCCTTTCTCCAAAATAGCAATGGCTTCGTTGGCAAGTTCTTTCTTTTGATAAATAGCACTGAGATTGTGATAGGAAGAGATATCGCGTGGGTTCTGTTGAATTACCTTGTGATACAAATAGGTCGCCATACTATCCTTGCTGGTATTGTAAGCGCAATAAGCAAGCTGTTTATTGAAAAAGACATTTGTACTGTCAGACTGGTATATTTTTGACAGGATGGCGAAAGCTTTGTCATAAACCCTCGACGCGATATAGCTTCGGGCCAGTTTCCCCGACTGGACAAAGTTTGCAGGGTCGGTTTGACAGATTTTCTCATAAAACCGGGTAGCATCTTCGTAATTGCCTAAACTATTGAACGATTCGGCCAATTCGCTCCAAATATCAGTACGGGTAGAATCGATTTGATAAGCCTTGGTAAGCGTGTGAATGGCACCTGCATAGTCGAACTGCCGTTGAAGGATGATCGCCTTCTTCAGATAGAGTTCTGGTTGAAGGGAATCGGCAGCCAACTTTTCGTTGATTGACCGAAGCGCTTTTTCGTTTTGGTTGTTCAGCATCAGCAAATCAATCTCCTGGCCGGAGAGTTGAATATTGGTTGCTGAACAAAGCAAAATCAAAATAACCCTGATTCTTGTTTTCATGCCTCTTTCGTTTGAAATCAGTTTTTAGTTACCACCCGAACCTCCTCCGGCAGCTCCCTGTCCGCCGCCACTTTTAACATCTTCGTTATTGATGCCACGCCGCGCTTTTTTGATTTCGCTGCTCATCTGCCCGAAACGGTAAGAAATATTGATTCCCACCTGTCGGTTATAATTGTAATTTGTACTTACCTGTTTGAAGGTTGTATCCTTGTAAGTCGATTTATATTTGGCTTTCTCGCGGAACGGATCTGATATATACGCAGAAGCGGTCAGCTTTTTGTTGAAAAATTCATGAGAGATATTGAAGTTGTTATAATAGAAAAGCGACGATTCGCCTTGCAATGTAATGCGTGGAGAGTAAACACCGGCATAGCAGGAAAGCGTTCCGTTTTTCCATGCATTGTATCGGACACTCATCGAACCGTTATAGCTGAATCCTTCGTTCTTCAATCCTCGGCCATCGTTACTTTCGAGTATCGAATAGTTTAATCCGAAATTACCGTTCAGGTTTAATTTTTGTCCAATACGCAGTGAACCATAAAGATAACTGCCATAACGCTGGTTCTTGCCAATGTTCTGATAGGTTGTCTCTTTTACGCCGTTGGGGTTGATTGTCGATATGGATTCGATGGTGTTGTTGGTAAATGCACTGGTCAGGCTAATATTGATATTGAACTTGTTGCTGAACTTACCATAGGCAAAATCGAACGTATGCGAAACTTCGGCATCAAGATTGGGGTTTCCATAACTGATGTTTAACGGGTCTGTATCGTTGATAAATGGGTTCAGGTACCAGATTCCGGGGCGCGAAAGGCGTTGGGTATAAGAAAGTTTCAGGTTCTGTCCCTTGTCAAGATTCTGCGAAAGCGTCACATAGGGAATAAGGTTAAACATTTTGTTGGTAAAAGCTGTGTCTTTAACCGATTCGAAGATTCCGTCGTTTATTGTGCCTTCGGCACGTAATCCGGTTTTGAAGCTGAACTTTTTGATCTTTAATACATAGCCGGCATATGCCCCGATAACATGCTGGTCGTAATCGAGGTCATTGTTTTTGGTTTCATCACGAACCCATTCGTCAGTCGTGTCGTCGTAGCGCAATATTTCCGAGTTACTAACGTTCTGGCGTAAAATATATTTGATGCCGCTTTCGATTTGATGAATCTTGGTAAGCGGATCATAATAATCGAGTTGAAAGGTGTGTTCTGTTCCCGATGCATCGTTGGTCGATCGTTGCAAATAGGACTGATAATTTAGCACGGCATCAATCTCATTTTCATTATCCGAATTATCGGGAGAGTTATCCAGTTTGTAGGATACGGTGAATGTTTTATCGGGCTTCTTAAAAGTACGCTGATAATCAATGTTTCCCGAAATACTTCCATATTCGTTTTTCGAACGGGCATAATTGTAAAATTTACGGGTAAGATTATTTCCGGTATCGAAATCCTCGGTCAGAGTTTCGCCGTTACTGTTAAAGTTACCTCTGTATCCCCAGAAGGAGAGGCTTAGCAGGTTCAATGAGTCGATTTCGTAACTGGCCTCGCCCATAGCCATATTCGAATTGCCTTTAAACTTACTGAAGCCTTCGGAAAAGGTGTAACGATTGGCTTCGCTCAGGTAATTTTCCCGTTCGGAATACGATTCATTCTTCGGTTGTTTAAAATGGTTGTACCCGTAGTTGATCGAAAACCCGAATTTTTTAATTTTTGAAGTGGCATAAATCGATGAATTATAGCCTCCTCGTGAATTGGTCCCAACATTGAAACGTCCCATAAACCCGTCGAGTTGTTTTTTTGTCGTGATAATGTTGATAATCCCACCTGTTCCTTCGGCTTCATATTTCGACGAAGGATTGGTTATCACTTCAATATCTTTTACACTGCTGGCCGGAAGGCTGCGCAATACGTCTTTCGGATTTTGCGACAACATTGATGAGCTTTTTCCATTAAGCAATATTTTGAAATTCGATGTCCCTTTCACCTGAATATTGTCTTCTCCGTCAACCGTAACCAGCGGTACTTTTCGTAAAATTTCCAGGGCATTACTGGTTTTCGATTCAGGGTCGGCTTCAGTATTGTAAATCAGCTTGTCTGTCTCTGTTCTGACCAGCGGTTTTTGTGCCACCACAGCTACCTCTTCAATCTTTTCAATTCCGGGATTGATTTTGATGGTCCCCAAATCAATTTTGTTGTGCTCTCCATCGACTTTCAATTCATTCTTCAAGGTTTCGTAACCTATCGATTGAATAATAATTTCGTATTTGCCTACTGAGTCAACCGCAAAACTGAATGTTCCTTCGGCATCGCTGGCCAACCGCTTTACAATGCCCTGTTCGCCCTGTAGGGTAATGGTTGCATACGATAGCCCTTTGCCCGAAACGGAATCGGCAACCAACCCTTTTATTTGTACATTGATGGGGGGATTTGCCGCTATTGTATTAAAAGTTAGCAAGATAAAAAGGAATGAGATAATGAGCCGTGTCACTAAAGGATTGTTTGAATGGTTCATGTTGGTGATTAATTGAATAACTAAATTTTTTTGATGGATTAGTTTGATAACTACAAAATCAAAAATATAACTAAATAGTTAGTCATGACTAAATATTTAGTTAAAATTAGTTAACAAAATGTTTTTATTGAATTAAAATGTAGTGCTAATATCTTTTGCCCCACCAGATTTTGAGCCTTTCCAGTATTTTCTGCTCTGTGGGATTATCCTGAGGTGTGTAGAACCGTTTCTTTTTTATTTTCCCGGGAAGAAAATCCTGTTCCACAAAATTACCATCGTATGAATGGGCATACTTGTATTCTTTGCCGTAGCCCAGTTGCTTCATCAGTTTGGTTGGGGCATTACGCAAATGTAACGGAACGGGGAGGTGCCCTGAATTTCGAACTTCGGCAATTGCTTCATCGATAGCCGAATAGGCTGAATTGCTTTTAGGCGAGGTGGCTAAATAAATGGCACATTCCGAAAGTATAATACGCGATTCGGGATTGCCTATTTTGTGTACCGCGTCGAACGTGCTTTGGGCCAGCAGCAACGCATTGGGATTGGCCAGTCCGATATCCTCGGCCGAAAGAATTAGTAACCTTCTGGCAATAAATTTGATATCTTCTCCGCCTTCGAGCATACGGGCCAAATAGTAAACAGCCGCATCGGGATCGCCACCTCGGATACTTTTAATAAAGGCTGAGATGATATCGTAGTGCATCTCGCCATTTTTATCATAGAGCGCCAGGTTCTCCTGTAGCCGGGCCGTAACGAGATCGTTGGTAATTGCCAATTCGACGGAGGTTTCGGAATTGATGACCAACTCGAGGACATTGAGCAACTTACGGGCGTCGCCACCTGAATATCGCATCAGTGCTTCATCTTCGGTTATGGTGATTTTTTTCTCCTTCAGCATGGGGTCGGTAGTCAAAGCCCGGTTGAGCAAAAGTGACAGATCTTCCCGCTCGAGCGACTGGAGCACGTATACCTGGCACCGCGACAACAACGGCGATATCACTTCGAACGACGGATTTTCGGTGGTGGCACCAATCAGTGTTACAATTCCCTGTTCGACAGCCCCTAGCAGCGAATCTTGCTGCGCTTTGCTGAAACGGTGTATCTCGTCGATAAAAAGCAGCGGGTTGGGTGCCGTGAAATAGCGACTGTTTTTGGCTTTATCAATCACTTCGCGAACATCTTTCACGCCCGAATTGATGGCACTCAAAATATAAAACGGACGGTCGAGTGTATTGGCAATAATTTTGGCCAGCGTGGTTTTACCCACCCCCGGCGGCCCCCACAAAATGATGGACGAGAGATGGCCCGAATCGATCATCTTTCGTAACACAGCCCCTTTGCCAACCAGATGCTTCTGGCCGATATATTCGTCGAGATGCTTAGGCCGCAGCCTTTCTGCAAGGGGTTGGTTGCTCATGAAACTGTTTAATGTCGAACGTTGTAAAGTTATAAAGTTTGAAGGTGATTTCGACGCTTCAACAATACCCTTTTCATCTAATTGCAATACCTTTTAATCACGTTGTACGCCTCAGTCAATCCGAGTTCACCCGCCTTACTTAGGTCGAGTGCCCCGCCGTCGAGGTCATCGAGGAAGATACGGGTAAGCCCTCGGTTGAAGTAGGCCTCCGCAAAATCGGGTTCCAGCTCAATGGCTTTCGAGTAATCGTCGATGGCATTGATATAATCGCGTTTTTTAACTTTGGTGTTGGCCATGTTGAACCAGGCAAAATAAAAACCGGGATTCATATAAATCACCGATTCGTAATCTTTGATAATCTCGTCGTAATCCAAAATCTGCTGAATGCTTTTTGCCGTATCGGCTGCTGTTGCCCCGCCGAGCCTGATGGGGGTAGGTGTAGGCAAACTTTCGGGCATGTTGATGTAATCGACCATTCTTGAACGGGCATTTGCCCTGCCCATATAGGCCAGCAGGTTTCGTTCGTCAAGCGAAATTGCTTTCGAAAAATCACGAATCGCTTCATTGTATTTCTCCGAAACTTCAAAATAGACCGCTCTTTTAAAATAACTGTCGCCACTTTTTTTATTGGATTCGATTTCGTTGTCCAGATTATCGATTTGCTGGCTAAACCGTCTGGCTTTGTGTCCGGTGTAAGTGATTGGTTTGTTGGTAATCAGCAGAAAAGGGTCGTTGTTGTTTTTCTTGTTGAGCGCCTCAATCTCCATACTGTAGTATTGCAGCCTCGAATAGTCGAGCGTATCCTTATTGAAAAGTGAGATGGCGAAATCGGGTTGTAACTCAATTTTGACATATTTGTTCTGCACCATTCCATTGGTGATTTCGGTGTCTGATACTTTGCCTTCGTCGTTGATAACAATATTCCTTTTTCGACGACTTTGGGTTACCGGGCCGCTCTTCGATTTCTGCTGATAGCCCGTGGAATCGGCTGCGGCTGTTGAGTTTTGTGCCAGAGGCTGGTTGGCTGTCTGACTTTGAGCCTGTCCTTGCGATTGCCCCTGTGTCTGTGTCTGATTTTGTCCCTGCGGTTGATTTTGTCCCTGATTTTGCGCTTGTGCCTGATTTTGATTCTGAGACGGGTTAGGCAAATAGAAGCCATATTGGCGCCGTTGCCTCTCGCGTTCCTGTTCGTAGTCAAGCCTTTTCTTAAATGCAGCAAACTTTGGATCGAGTTGGGAAGCCATCGCATAATCGCGTTCATAACCGTTCATTTGCATGCTCTCTTTGGCGATTCCCCGGTTTATCCAGGCCGCAGCTATCTCAGGGTTGAGTTTGATGGCCATATCGTAATCCTGAATCGCCCCGCGCAGGTCTTCGAGTCGGTGTTTAATAATTCCCCTGTTTACAAATGCTTGCGCCATCTTGGAATCGAGCCGGATGGCCAAATCGTAATCCCTGATGGCTCCGGCCAAATCGTTTTTCTCCGATTTGGCGATACCTCGCATCAGGTAAGCGCCGGCCAAATGTGGCCTAATCCTGATAGCTGCATCACAATCTTTAATGGCCCCGTCCCAGTCCTCTTTCATTTGCCGGGCCGAACTGCGGTTCAGGTAGGCATTTACCGATGTGGGTTTTAGCTCTATCGATTGGGTATAGTCGGCAATGGCCCCATCGAGATCTTCCATTGCGGCTTTCGTTATCCCGCGGTTGTTGTATACATCGGCATCCCGACTGTTGTATTCAAGGGCTGTTGAATAATCTTTCAGCGCTTCGCCGTAATTCTTCAGTTCGTAATTGGCCATACCCCTGTACATATAGGCTTCGGGGTAAAATGGTTTGATTTCTATGGCTTTATCGTAGTCGGCTTTTGCCCCCCGATAGTCGTCGATATAATGTTTGGCCATACCGCGATAAAAATAGGGCTCCGGCAAGTAAGGCTTAATTTTTATGACAATATTGAGATTTTCGATAGCGCTCACATAGTTGCCAAAATAGATACGGCTTCGGCCAATATAAAAATAGTGGTCGGTGTTGAGTTGAGAATAGCTTGATAATGAGCTTATCAGTAGTATGAATAGTGAAAGAAGATATTTCATTGGGGCCATAAATAATAAAGGCAAAAATAACAAAATAGTGTTCGGCGCTTCGGGACTATTTCTAAATTTGTGCTTATAATCTGAAAATCATGTTAAAACGTTGTGAATGGTGCCTGCGCGACCAATTGTATATTGATTACCACGATAAAGAGTGGGGTGTCCCGCTGCACGATGATCGTCAATTGTTCGAGTTTCTTATGCTGGAAGGTGTTCAGGCGGGCTTGAGCTGGTATACGGTGCTGAGTAAAAGGGAGGCCTACCGGGAGGCCTATGATCAATTCGATCCGGAATTGGTGGCGCGTTACGACAGCCATCGGGTTGAGGAATTAATGCAGAACCGCGATATCATCCGCAACCGGTTAAAGATAGCTTCGTCGATAAAAAATGCCGCCGCTTTTTTAAAGGTTTGCGAGGAATTTGGCGGTTTCGACAGCTATATTTGGCGTTTTGTTGATGGAAAACCCATTCAGAACCAGTGGAGAACATTAAAAGAAATTCCGGCCGAAACAGAGCTTTCCAAAACTATTTCGAAAGATTTGAAAAAACGGGGTTTTAATTTTGTTGGCCCAACAATCGTCTATTCGCATATGCAGGCAACTGGCATGGTTAACGACCATTTGGTCGATTGTTTCCGATTTCGCGAGTTGGGAGGCATTTCTTTGTAAACCAAATGGCTTGTTTTCGGGATAAGCAGGTTTGTTTGCGAGACCCTGTTGCACCGAACAGCCATCAGCAATATTGATTACTGCCTTTTTTGACCATGAATTTGGGTCTTTATTTACTCCTTTTGGAATGGCCTGTTGTTCCGTCGATAGGCGGAGTATAAGGGGAGTTGATACGGACTTGATACGGACTTGATACGGCTTTGGTCCTACTGAAGAACCATATCAGATGTGAAATTATTATTCGGCAACGCCGGCTTTTCGGCGGCTGGTCCCTTCGGCACCTGTGAGATCGTCACCCAACTCTTTGCGTGCTTCTCCGGCTAACGCCTCCAATTCAGCAACTATTTCGGGATAGTGTTCCATCACATCGTATCGTTCTCCGGGATCGCGGCGCAGGTCGTAAAGTGCGGCTTTACATTCGGCATTTTCGTTGGCCTGGCCCGGAGTCCCGTTATTTCCGGGAAGAAAGCCTTCGTAAGTACGCCCTTTGTGGGCAAAAACCAGTTTCCAGTTGCCGTTGCTGACCGCTTCCAAACTGTTTCTACGGTAGTAATAGTAAAATGATTTTCGCGGGTTGACTGTAGTGTCGCCTTTCATCAGCGGCAAAACCGATATGCCGTCAATTTTTTGCTGCGGGAGCGATGTGCCTGCAATTTCGGACAGGGTGGGTAAAATATCCATCCCGGTTAGCAGTTTGTGGCACACTGTACCGGCGGGTATGGTGCCTCTCCATCGCATCAGGCAGGGCACACGTTGCCCTCCTTCATAACTGGTTCCTTTTCCTTCGCGCAGTCCGCCGGTCGAACCGGCATGGTTGCCGTAGTTGATCCATGGCCCGTTATCGGAGGTGAAAATGACAAGCGTATTTTCGTCAAGCCCCTCTTCATGGATGGTTTTTAGCAGTTGTCCAATGCTCCAGTCAATTTCCATCATTACATCGCCATATAAGCCTTGTTCCGATTTCCCTTTAAATTTATTGGAAACAAACAGGGGGACATGCGGCATTGGATGGGCCAGGTAGAGAAAAAAGGGCTTGCTACGGTGCTGACGGATAAAATCGACCGACTTTTCGGTAAACCAGGTGGTAAACTGTGATTGGTCGGGATTCTCTTGTACCACCTTCTCGTTGTCGTAAAGGGGCAACGGAGGATAGTAATTTTTGGTGATGGGGTGGTTGGGCCACATATCGTTCGAATAGGGTATGCCGTAGAAATGGTCGAAGCCATGTCGCGTTGGCAAAAACTGTGGTAGCGATCCCAGGTGCCATTTCCCGAAGATGGCTGTTGAATAGCCTGCTTTTTTCAGGTTTTCGGCAATGGTCTCCTCCTGTGCATGAATGCCCATGCGCGACGTATGATCGAGGGCACCGCTGAACCCGACCCGGTTGGGATAACAGCCGGTGAGTAGCCCTGCCCGCGATGCACTGCAAACAGCCTGAGGAGAAACATAATGGGTGAAGAAAACTCCTTCGTGTGCCATCCGGTTGATATTGGGTGTAGTATAACCGGTTGCCCCGGTGATTCCAAGATCGCCGTAACCCATGTCGTCGAGATAAACCACTATAAAATTGACCTGTTTGGAAGGTTCGGCGGCGTCTGCCACGCTGAAGCCAAGTATTGCCGTAAGCCCGGCTGAAAAAGGAAGTAGTTTGTTCATTTTTGTCGACCTCTTTTGGCTGGGCAATTTATAAAAATAATATTTGTCCGGGTTGAAGAAAAAGTCACTCTTTCGGGTTCGACAAGCTATTTTTTATTGATTTACAGGTCGAAATCCAATTTAAGTTGTTCAAATGCTTCGTTGGTGATAAGTCGGTAATGGGGCTGATAGGTTTGCTGATAAACCTCGCTGTGATGGCCAACATATTTACCCTTGTCGAGTTGAGCTAAAATGGCTTGGGCATCATTGTCAAAGTTTGGAAGATGTAAGTGCATCTGTTCGACGAGCGATATGATTTCGCACCACTCTTCGCGCCAGCGTGTTATGTCAGGTAGCGTAAAATGACTTGCGCTTTTGGTAAAATAGGTAAAAAACAGTTCAATGGGAATGATTCCCTCTTTTATCAAACGAAGATTAAACCGTACAAAACGTTGCTGGTATCCGATTTGCTGGGAGGTGAAGGGTTCGAACCGGATTGCTTCCTGAATTTCGCTTTCGAGGTATTGAAACGATTTTTGGCTGTTGCCCATTAAATGGCCGGGGCCAAACTGATCCTGAAAGAAATTTTTGTAGATATCTTTTAGTGTAGCCTTTGGGTGGAGTGTCAGCTCAGAAACAACTGCTTCGTGGATGGCTGTTATTTGGGCGGGGGTGAAAACCATTGGTGTGGCTTAGTAAAGCTCGGCTTCGTCGAAATTGCGGCGATCGAGTACATTGCCTTCTTTATCGGTAATAAACAGGTGCCTTACCTGCCACGAATCACGAATGATAAATTCATATCCGGAGCTTTGGTCGGCAGTTTCGATAAAAATGGAACTCATAATTTGTCCGAAGGTTTCCAACTTACTGCGAATGGCTCCGCTAAGCATTTCGAGTTTGTAATTGGTTTCGGTTTTAATCCATTTTCCTGATTTGCTGAACCAGGCAATCTGTTCGATTCCGTTTACCCTAAAAATAGCTTCCACCACCTCATCCTTCTCTTTGCTCCATTCAATGTTGGTTGCATTGGGAAACTGTGCCTTGAATTTCTTCATGAC
>CAYOJD010000040.1:15876-23593 GCA_964404205.1 uncultured Prolixibacteraceae bacterium | reverse complement strand
AATATTCCGTAATTATCAATTGAGGACTCAGATCGACGAAACCCCACCGGAAACAACAAACTTCATTGCTTCGGCCGGAGGGATATCCATGGGTTTGATTCTGCTGGAGGGAACAATATAAAGTTCGCCTGAAAAGTTGTAGGAATGAGGGAAATAGACTGCAACTTTATCGGAAAGTCCAAGTTCGTCGAGTGTTTTCTGGGTAACAAACCCCATTTTCCACAAATCGTTTTCTTGATTGAAAAGAACAAGAACCGGTCTGTGGAATTTTTTTTCTTTTCCTACAAATGCTGAAAAAAGGTCGTTAATCGAAGAATAAATCAGGTTCAGAAAAGGGGCTTTAAGCAAAATACGCCTGACCAGCCGACGGACCGGTCGTGCCACAATGGTTTCCCCAATAATTCCAAGAATAATTAGAAATATGATTATCAACAGAATACCCAGTCCAGGAATCTTGATCTCAAAATATTTATCGAGATAATCACTCAGGAGCCCATCGGTAAACTGAAATGTTTTGTAAACAATATAACCTGTAACCACCAACGGTGCAATCAATAGCAACCCTTTAATAAAGAATGAACCGAGACGCTTTATCATTGTTTCCCCATTTAATATTTGGCAGAACAAAGATAAAAAATCCCGGCCCGTTCCCGAATAGCGTACCTTCTTTACGAAGATTTTATCATGGTCAACAACATTTTGAAAGGTGTGACCGACTCAACTGCATGAACTTCGCCTGCGGGCAGAATGATGCAGTCACCTGTTTTCATACTATAGTTCGTCTCACCAATGGAAAAAATACATTCCCCATCTGAGATTTGAACCAGCGCATCGAACGGAGCTACGTGGGGGCTCAATCCTTGTCCTTTGTCGAAAGCAAAAAGAGTTACTGTACCAACACTTTTTTTGATGATAGTTTTGCTTACCACTGCCCCATTGGCATATTCGATACTGTTGTCTAATTGAAAAAGTTTTGTTTCACTCATAACTTCATATTTATTAACATTCTGAGCAACTGGGTTCAGGAAGGAAGATCTTCATGTCCTCATCGACAGTCGAAATTCCGGAGATACCAAAGTTTTCAACCAATACCCTGGCAACATTGGGTGACAGGAATGCCGGCAATGTTGGTCCGAGATGAATATTTTTTACCCCAAGGTGGAGCAATGCCAACAACACGATTACGGCTTTTTGCTCGTACCAGGCAATGTTATATGCTATAGGCAGTTCATTGATGTTATTGAGCTGGAAAACCTCTTTCAACTTAAGCGCGATAACCGCCAATGAGAATGAATCGTTACACTGACCGGCATCAAGCACTCTTGGAATCCCGTTAATATCGCCAAGCGGAAGTTTATTATAACGATACTTTGCACATCCGGCGGTAAGAATAACGGTATCAGTAGGAAGTTCTTTTGCAAAGGTAGTGTAGTATTCGCGATCTTTCATGCGCCCGTCGCAACCGGCCATCACAAAGAACTTGCGTATTGCCCCGGTTTGTACGGCGTCAACAATTTTGTCGGCAAGTTGAATCACCTGATTGTGGGCAAATCCACCTATGATTTCGCCTGTTTCAATTTCGACCGGCGATGCACACCTTTTGGCATGTTCAATAATCAGGGAGAAATCTTTGGGTTGACCATCTTTTCTGTCTTCAAAATGGTGACACCCGTGAAACCCTGAGGCACCGGTAGTATAAATACGTTCTTTGTACGATTCTTTCGGAGGCACAATGCAGTTGGTGGTAAAAAGCACAGGCCCGTTAAATGATTCGAAATCTGAAGTCTGTTGCCACCAGGCGCTGCCATAATTGCCAACAAAGTGTGAATACTTTTTAAAGGCTGGATAATAGTGGGCTGGTAACATCTCGCTATGGGTATAGACATCGACTCCGGTTCCTTCGGTTTGTTTAAGCAGATCTTCCAAATCTTTCAAATCATGTCCGCTAATCAAGATGGCCGGATTGTTCCGAACGCCAATATTTACCTTTGATATTTCAGGATTGCCGTATGATTGCGTGTTGGCTTTATCTAACAACGCCATTACTTCGACACCGTATTTACCGGTTTCAAGTGTTAGCGCCACCAATTGGTCAACCGAAAGTGTATCATCTGTTGAAGCTACGAGCTCTTCCTGCATAAAATTGAAAATTTCGGTATTGGTATATCCAAGATTAAATGCGTGTTCGGCATAAGCTGCCATTCCCTTCAAACCATATATTATCAATTCGCGAAGTGAACGGACATCGGGATTGACGGTAGACAAAATACCAATCCGCTCCGATTTCAACAATAATTCTTCAAGAGAATCGGCTTCCCAGGTAGCTGACTCGTGTAAATTGGCAGGAATTGAAATTCCGTTTTCCACAATGCTACTTTTAAGCCTATTGCGAAGACTCAAGCCTTTGCGAATTTGCTTTTCTATCTTTACCTGATCGAAATTCGCATTGGTAATGGTCATAAACAACGAATCGAATACAAATTTATCGACCTCATTATTTTTAATTCCAGCTTTCTTCGCTAAAACAGAATAAATTGAAACCCCTTTGGTAATCCAAACCAGTAGGTCTTGTAAATTGGAAACTTCGTCGGTCTTGCCGCAAACTCCTTTAATTGTACATCCCACACCTTTGGCGGCTTCCTGACATTGAAAACAAAACATACTCATAATAAAAAAGTTAATTCAAATAATTAAAATTGTTTATCTATTTTCTACAACCACTCTTCATTGATTATTTCGCCAGTAATGGCTACAACGGCTGCTTTTACCGGGACTTTACGCGCAGCTCGGGCCAAAGCCATCTGTACAATCTGCAATAACCCTCCACAGCATGGTACTTCCATAATTAGCACCGTAATTGTATTTACCCTTGCATCGTTAATCAATGACACTATTTTGTGCAGATAACTCTCCTTGTTTTGGTCGAGCTTTGGGCATGCAATAACCAACGCTCTGTTTTTTAACCATTTGGAGTGAAAATCGCCCATTGAGAATGCGGTACAGTCGGCAGCTATCAGTAAGTCAGCCCCTTGAAAATAAGCAGCTCCGGGATTAACCAAATGTAGCTGAACCGGCCACTGTCTCAGTTGTGATGGTGTTCCGGCCAACTCTTCTTTTGCGATAGGTTTAAAACCTGCCGGATCGAAAACCACTGTCTGCGAGCCGGGGCAGCCTCCGCCACAGGCTGTAGCTTTTGGAGCCGCCTGGGTTTGATGTACCGCATCTTTCACATCCTGAACTTTGAAACTTAATCTATTGGCATTCTCGACCAAATAGCCCATGCCCTGTTTCAGATAGAAGGTTTCGTTGTGTTCCCGCAGATGCTTTAGGTGGGCCACAACGGTATTAAAACCTTTGCCAACCATCAATTCCATCACTTTGACTTCGTCGTAAGGTTCAGCTTCGCGCTCTTCAATGGTAATGGCCCCTTCGGGACAGTGGCCTATGCAGGCACCCAATCCGTCGCACATCAATTCGCTGACAAGCCTTACCTTGCCATCAATTATCTGAAGTGCACCTTCATGACAGTTCGGGACACAAAGTCCGCATCCGTTGCACAACTCCTCGTCAATCTTGATAATATCACGTTTCATATTCTGCATGTTTTACTTTGACGTTACAAAAGTAAGGTAGCCAATACCCTAAAAGTGTAACAAGGGTTACACTCTTTAATTATCTTTGAAAAAAAAACATGTTTGAAGTTTTAAAAGACTCTCCTCTTTTCAGGGGATTGGAAATTAATGATATTGAATCTATAATTTCATCAACGCCACATCAGGTAAAAAGTTTTGCTTCGAAAGAGATGTTGGCGCTATCGGGCGAAAGGGTTGATAAGGCACTTATTTTGCTTTCGGGCAAACTAAAGGGTGAAATGGTCGATTTCAGTGGAAATTCATTGCGAATAGAGGAACTTGAGCCGCCACAGATGGTCGCCGCTGCATTTTTATATGGCCCGCAGAGTCAATTCCCGGTCAATTTATCGGCATTGTCCGATGGTGAAATGCTGATTATCTATAAACCACATTTTACGTCGATGCTCTCGAAAGATTTACGGGTATTGAATAATTATTTGAATATTGTATCGAGTAAAGCCCAGTTTCTCTCCGGAAAGATTGCATTTCTCAGTTTCAAAACGATTCGGGAGAAAATTGCATTCTTCATTCTACAGCAAATTGACAGAGAGACTGCCATTGTTGACCTAAAAAAGAGCCAGAAAAACCTCGCAGAGCTATTTGGCGTTGCGCGGCCATCGTTGGCCCGCACCATCAGCGAGATGGAGAGTGAAGGAATTTTGAAATGGGAAAGAGATAAAGTTATTGTTATCGATAAAAAGGGCTTAAATTCAATCTTAGGACGATAATATGGCACATTTCCCGCAAAACGACAGTCTAATTTTCGATATGAATGAATTGGGCAGGCAGGGAGAACCCTTTTTGTTCATTATTGACTATTTAATGAAAGAACCGTTGTTATTGCCATTGAGCAAAGCGGCCAAACACGACATTTGGTTCAACATCAATGGAATAACAAATTTTACACCGACAAATAAATCCAGAAGGGAACTGCAATTCAAAAAATATCCGGTTCAATATGAACAATTTAAAACTGCTTTCGACAAAGTTGTGAGCAACATCAGCTACGGTAATTCATTTCTCACCAATCTTACCTTCCCAACGCCTGTCGAGACCAATTATTCGCTCGATGAAATTTTTGAGTACAGCGAAGCCCCGTACAAGTTATTGTTCAAAGATAAATTCGTAGTTTTCTCGCCTGAAATATTTGTAAAAATTACCAACCAAACCATCTCTTCATTTCCGATGAAGGGAACCATTAATGCGCAAATTGAAGATGCTGCCCGGTTAATTTTAAACGATCCCAAAGAAGTTGCCGAGCACCACACCATTGTAGATTTGATTCGGAATGATCTCTCTATCGTGGCATCAGACGTTCATGTGAAACGGTTTAGATATATTGACGAAGTGGTTACCCATGAAAAGAAACTGTTACAAGTGAGTTCCGAAATAACCGGCACCCTGGACAAAAACTTCAGCAACAGAATTGGTGATATTATTGTCAAACTGCTTCCTGCAGGCTCAATCTGCGGTGCGCCAAAGCACAAGACACTTGATGTGATAGAAGAAGCTGAAAACTATCAGCGAGGCTATTATACCGGTGTTTTCGGAATCTTTGATGGAAAAGCACTCGACTCGGCTGTAATGATCCGCTTTATTGAACAACAAAACGGGAAGATGATTTTTAAAAGTGGTGGAGGGATTACCGCTTTCAGTCAACCCGAACGCGAATATAACGAACTGATAGATAAGGTTTATGTGCCTATTAACTGAAGCAATTTGTATTGAGAACGGAAATGCCCTGAATTTGGATTTTCACCGAAGGCGGATGGCTCGCTCGAGGGCGGAACTGGGTCTGGGTGGAAAAAAGAATTTCTCCCTTCGCGACATAATTTCGGTTCCCGATAATTTGTGCAATGGCAAAGTGAAATGCCGAATTGTTTACGATAGTGATATTCGAACTGTCGAATACTCGCCTTATCATCTGCGTGAGATTTGTTCGCTCCAACTAATTTCCGACAATCACATTGATTATCAGTATAAATATGTCAATAGACACGAAATTGACCTATTGTACCGGATGAGAGGTAATTCGGATGATATCTTAATCGTTAAAAACGGCTTAATAACCGATACGAGTTTTACCAACATTGTATTCCGTGCCGGAGAGAAGTGGGTTACCCCTGCCCGTCCGTTATTGCAGGGGACAAAACGACAGTTCTATTTGGAGCAGAATCTATTTTATACAGCTGATATCAGGCCGGAAGATTTAAGCCAGTTTGACGAAGCACGAATTATCAATGCCATGATATCGTTAGAAGAATCACCAGCCATCTCGATTGGAAACATTCGGGTTTAGGCCGATATCATCTCAGCTTCAATTTCAACAAGCAAATCATCACGACAAATGTCGGCTTCGATATAAAGAATTGGCACATCGCCGTAGAACTGGGCACATATCTCTTTGACAACAGGGAAATCAGCCAGATTTTTAATATAAACCCTTACAACGGAATACTCTACCGGAAGGTTCTCCGATTGCCTGTTTAAAGCGCTTATATGGGCTTTATCGCTCAATATCTTGATATTCTCGATGGTTGTCCGGGTCTGTTGTTCAATATCGCCTTTGCCAATGGTCTCTTGTCCGATAATTGAGGCTGTTCCGGAAATGAAAAGCGATGAATAGAGACAGTTGGCAATTAACTTTGCCCGCTCGAACTGAGGTGCCTGTTTCTTCACTTTCCCTTCGAAGATTTGACCTTTTAAAACCTGTTGGTTGTAGGCATAAGGATTTACCTGTTTGGGATTATCGACAGCCTGAATCTGAACTTTGTCGCTTGGCTTTACAGCGCAGAAATCGATTAAAACCCCATCGAGTTTCATTCCGATACCTGTCGCAGCGGGATATCCGGGAAGGTGACGGTACTGATGATAATACTCATTCCTGATTTCGTTGAAAACCTGATAATTTTGAAATCCGTTTTCAATTTTCAAAATATCGCCAACATAGTTCCACTGCCTGACAATATGATCCATTTCAAACCCTTCTTTGGTCAGGATTAACACGACTTTTTCAAATGCGTGGCGGGCTGCATCCGCAGTATCTATTTTCGGCTCGCTTATTCCTAAACCACCAGCCCACAGCTCGTTGCCGTATTTCGACTGAACCAGTACATAAGGGGTTTCATTGTAAGAATGATAGGTAACTTTATATTCCCCGGATGAATAATGCGCGGCTTCCACCGCAACCGAAAACCCCTCTTCGGGTGCATGAGAAGTTATACTCAGTGCAGGCAGATGATGATTGAAAATTGATTGCAAATCTAATTCAATCAGTGATTTGTATCTTTTGTATTCATCAACGTTGGTAACACTGATAAAAATATTCAATTTGACAAAAAGGTACCCGTTACCGACAGCACCGGCTATTTGTGTCCTGATTTCAGCCCATTCAGCCTGAAAGGAGTTTTTAGCTTCGGGAATATATATTTGATATCGTCTTTGCATAATCAAGATTTGGCCACAAAAATAGTATTCTTATCTGAAGACAAAATGATAAAGTTTAGTTTGATTTTCAATTCAAATTAATGAGAATAATCGAACCGAACCTGTTCACCTTTCGTTGATTTGGCCACCTTTTCGATGTCATACGGATTTACATATACCCTTTTGATGGCAAATTCAGGTATATTGAACGAATAGAGCGCATTTTGATAAAAAGCAGGCTCCTCTTGCGGAAGCAGAAAAGGTTTCGACGGTTTTCCCGATTCATCGATATGCGCAAAATAAGCGTTCATGTATAGGCCGTCGATTCTTCGACTGCTAAAAACCACCCAACGCCCGTTTGAAGACCACGAATGGTAGCTTTCAACAGCATTACTGTTCCATTCGTCGATAGCCACTAATGATGAGTCGGCAGTTTGGTACATATATAAATCGGCCTCTTCATTGTATGCCGGGAAGTTTCCAAAATCGCTTCGGGTTAGCATAATTCGTTTGCCATCAGGCGAAACACGCGGCATCGTAAAGCTTTTACCTATAGCTGCCGCCGAAATTAAGGTGTCGACTTTGTTCCCCAATTCTCCGTTTTCAACATCGAAAGAGATGGAACAAAGCTCAATCTTAAATGTTACAGAGTTTATGAG
>CAYOJD010000040.1:0-15866 GCA_964404205.1 uncultured Prolixibacteraceae bacterium | reverse complement strand
TGATTTTTAATATTGTGGGGCATATCCGATGCCGGGGTTGTGACAAAGTAGAGCGTTTTACCGTCAGCAGAAAAACATGGAAAAGCTTCAAATGCATCTTTCGAGAATATCAGCGGCGAGGTAAAGAATTCGTTTTTGCGAACATCATAAATAACCATGTCCGACTCCTGATCGAAAGCATGTGCACGAGCGGTTCCATGCGATGGGAAAATCTGCCTGACTTTGTTGATAGAAAAGGCGATATAGTTTGCCGAGGGATGCCAGTATGGAAACGAAACACTCGAAAAAGTGGTAGCTGTTTTGGTCTCGAGTTTCTGTACTTTACGATGCTGCATCAAAATCGTTCCCGAATGGTTGTACCGAATATGCAAAAGCATATTGTCGGGGTTATTTCCGGCCATAGAATGACAGTTCATGCAACTGTGAGGCATGATTTGATTGTCCAGAATGGTTGACACATCAAAATCGGTAAGATTCCGTTGATATATTCCCATCCGGCTCCAGGTTTGATATCCTGGCTTAATTAAACGATAAACCAGATACGGGTCGATTGCGTCTTCTGAAACAAAATAGCTTTCAGTACGATATTTAAGCCATTTTTTATCACTTTTCAGATAAAATTGAACGAATATACTGTCGTTAGCCGAAGAGGCTAAAAAATTGGACCACTCAGTTGGCTGAAATACAATTTGATTTCCTGAAAAATGATTTTGTAATATGCTGTTTTTGCTTTTAAGGATTACAAAACCTTCATCGCATTTCGTTTTCACCAGGTAATTGACTGGCGCAATGTTTAACGGTAGAGTTGCCCCAAAATCAAATGGAAAAACCGGTGGTTTATCGGATACTTCAACCGCATCGGGAAGGCTGTTTTGTGCACATCCCGAAAAAATAAACAGTACAAGTAATATATATAATATTCTATTTATCATCTGTTTGTGAAAAGTGGAGATAATACCAGTAGGTTTTGCCATACAAATTTTTCATCGATTGCGGATTCTTATTTCCGCCCGAACCGAAGGCTGCCCCATATCCCTGAATACGTTGAATGACATCATTACTGACTGTTATTCCAGCAACATTGTCAGGCAAATCGGGAGCTAAAGTCTTAATATAAATCAATGCTTCTTCGAACGAAACCGGAACTTCGGTGTAGCCCATTTCAGGATACATCATGATATACTTCAGAAATTCGTCAAAGTCTTTATCCAGCAACGAGTTGGTCATCAGGTATTCGTAGGCTATCTTGTTATCTGGGGCACTGCGCAGCAACGAAAAGAGGGCAAAATTCATTTGATCTTTCTGATAATAAAAGTCGTCGCGCACCATATTGCGGCGAAGTTCGGCCCATTCATCATAGGCTTCAATCTTCGCTTCGTCTGAAAGTACCGACAATGCTTCGGTAGCCCATTTTCGATAAAATATTGTGCGTTGCAGCAGTCTGAGAAATTTCGCTGCCACATCATATTGTCCGTTGATAATGCAGGTTTCGGCGTACCGTTTTACTGCTCTTACAGGCATAGCTGCATCGGGAGCCGACTCCATCGACTCCATGGCCAACATTTGGGCAAAATTGTTCAACCCGAGATAATAATATGGTTCGTTTGCTATAAACGGTGCCATTCCTTTCACCTGATAGGAAGGCATAAAAAGCACATCAGGCGACGGATTGAATTCGAAAATTCGAGAAGTTAGCCTCCCGGTTTTGGCAAGGGCTAATGATAATGCAACTTTACCGGTCTGGTGCTCCGGCAACTTGATTTCAGCCCGATGAATAATTTCTTCCCACTGTTTTTTAAATACCAGGTTATCGTACATTATCATCTCTTCTTCCGAATAATCAGGCAGAGTTGCCAAACCGATACCCGATGCAACAATCACAACGATAAGTCCGGCAAAATTGAACCACTTATTCCATCGGGCAAAAACGAGATGCAGAATAATTACCAACGGGATTGAAAGCAGCACGAATATACCTGGCAGCGGGAAAGTGGCTGTAAACTTGTAAAATACAGATGAGATACAACTTTGAAGCCAGGTTTGGTAAACCAAACTGTGATTGATAACCGGCAACAGGAAAGCCAAAAACCAAAAACCTGAAACCAACTGAATTATGAAAGGGATTTTGGCAGAACCGGATTTAGACGGGATAAACTGATATATTTCGACAATGGTAATCCCTGTCAGCAAAATCAGGTATGCACCACCCCCAAGCCAATAGTTAGCAACAATCAAAACAGCACCTGCAATTGCCCGAGCCATTCGACGATTAAATCTCATGTAAATCAAGACGGAAGTCAGGGCCAGTATCGTAGCCCAGATGCCTGCGAAATAGTAAAAGTCGTTTAAAAGCAACATAAAATAACCAATGGCCGGAAGAAAAGCCCACATAAAAACGACTTTTCTGTTAAGATTCTTTAATATCTTTTTAACAACAGTATAGAGCAGGAAAATTGCTAGTGCATAAATGAAAGCCCCCAACCATGGATTGAAAAAGAATTGAATCAGAAAACCAGCCAACCATTTGGTTATTCCTCCCTGAAAAGCTAAATGACTTTTCAAAAAGGCCCAATCCATCAAAAAAAGTTGCATCTGTTCCTTCTGAATCAGATGATTACTATAAAATATTCCCCAGAACAGAAACAGAGTTGCAAAAAAGAGCAACTCAAAAAAAAGAATACCTCTGTTTATTAACCGATTTTGATTTTCCATAACCCACTTATTCCCTTTGGGTAACATTGGTTCCCTTTGTATTGACCAAATCCTCAATCATGTGCATATCCAATTGAACTTCGTCACTGATAAATTCCGGGATATTGTACGATGACAATAATGCATCATTGTGCTCAGGATTCTTTTGCGGCAGCAGAAATGGCTTTGAGATTTTACCATTCGTATCAATCGAAGCAATAAACGGCCGTGTATACAATCCATCGATGCGACGACTGCTAAATACAAACCAACGCGAATTTGACGACCACGAATGGTAACTTTCCGTATCGCTGCTGTTGGCTGCTTCCATGACGCGACATTCGCCGGTAGTCAAATCGAGCAACCAAAGGTCGGCTTCTTTATGCCAGATGGAGAAATTTCCATAATCGGTTAAGGTAAACATGATGTAACGGCCATCTGGTGACGGGCGTGGAAATGTAACACTTTTACCAATCGAAGCCGCATCAAATAAAACCTTACTGCTATCGCCGAAGGAGCCGGTTTCAGGGTTGAAGACAAGGCTTCGCAAGTTATAACGTACCTCTTTGTAGTCGTTTGGCATAACTTTGGCCGAAGCGGCACAGTAGTAAAGCGTCTTTCCGTCAGGCGAGAAGGTTGGAAATGTTTCGAATACGGTATCAGTCATCAGCTTATCGCTGAAGATTGTTTCATTTTTGTTGATATCGTAAACCACAATGTCCGAAGCCAAATCAATCACCTCAATCTTTTTAGGTCTGGCTTCATGAAAAACCTGTTTGATGTTGTTGACTGAATAAGCCACAAAATTTCCGGAAGGATGCCAAAACGGATAGACAAAATTCGAGATGGTTTTCGGTGTTTTGGTATTCAGAATCTTCACGTTTCCATCGTTTACCAATATAGTCCCACCCTTTTTTCCCCTGATGTGCAGGTTCATAAACTTAGGGTCAGTCAGTCTGAACGAGTGACAGTTTACACAACTGCCAGGAATCAATGTATTTTCAAAAATTGGTTTTTCTTCGAAATTTGAAAGGTTCCGCTGATAAATCCCCATTTTACTGTACACTTCGTAACCAGGCGCCAGCAATCTGTAAACCAGTCCATGATCGATAGGATGGCTGCTGACATATATCGAAAATGGGGCATAACGCACCCACCCGCCCTGCTGTTTCACCGAGACGGTAAACCTGATGCTATCTCCTTTGTTGCCATCGAGTAGTTGGTTCCACTTTCGTTCCGGGATATCGATCTGCTTTTTGTCTCGAAGATGAATCTTTCCCTCCCGACCTCCTTCGATAACAGCATCGATTTCAGAATAATCGCCATTAAAACGGAAATTCAGTGGCGCAATGGTTGCCGGAATGGTAACTTCAGTATAATCAGGGAAGATAGAAGGTTTTTGCGAAACGACATTGCGCGGGGTAATATTGTCTGAACAGGCGGCTAAAAAGAGGAATCCACCTGACAACAGAGTATATATAAGGGTATTCGTTTTCATAATCAATTTCTATAATGCAAATAAAACCAGTATGTGTCAGAAAATTTATCCTGCAAAGTACCTTGGGCGTTAGGTTGCGACGAGACAATACGTCCAAACATTTGTAGCCTTTGGGCAACTACATCGCTGATTGGGTAAGGAATCCGTCTGTTAGGGTCGCTGTTGGCAGCATTCCACACATAAAGCAGTGCCTCCTGAAAGTGCTTTGGAATATGTTTGTAATTCAACTCTTTTGACAGAGAGAATAATTGTTGAAATTTCTGCAAATCTTTGGCTAAAAGATAATAAGCCATCAAATACTCAAAAGCCATTCTATTTTCGTGATGCTGCCTGAACAAAACGCCAAGCATCATATCTTTTTCTTTTTCGCTGAAAAGAAAATCTTCCTGAGTCCTCACCTTCCTCAAATATCCCCATTCAGGATGTTGTTCAATTTTCTGCTCATCCCGAATCGTTTCGAGCGCATTGGTTGCCCAGCCACGATAATAGAATGTTTGCTGAAGGATTTTCAGATATTTTGCGGCAACCGAATAATTCTCGTTGATAATATTGGTTTCGGCCAGCCGCATAATCCCACGGACACTTTTTTGATAGTCGGGCAATGCCTCCATGGCTTCGAAGGCATATCGCTGTGCAGTGTTGATAAATCCAAGATGGTAATAGACTTCGCCCGCAATCAGCGGAATGGTAAAATCTCTTGTAAAATCGGGCATTAGGCCACCCTCTCCGTTCTGATAATAGTTGAACATCCTCTCTCCGAGTAAATCCATTTTGGCCAGTGAAAGGTTCAAACATGTAACTGACAACGGACTGGATGGAGTTTTTTTATCGGCCATTTTGAGAACAGTATCCCATTTTCTCATTCTTACATTAAAATCATAGGCCATCACCTCTTCTTTTGACAAATCGGCAGAGTTTTTCACCAAAAAATATCCTGCAGGGAATATCAAAAGCATGGTAATAAAAAAAAGAACCGGCTTGCGGACTTTAACCGTTTTGTCGGACAAAAAACGGGCAAGAAGCGGTATTGCAACAACCAATAAGGCTATAACGAGAATTGTATAAGGGATAATGACCGGAAAGCGAAAATAGTTTACACCCGTCCAAAATTTCAATAACGGATATTGAACCAATACCCATTTTGCCAGAAACGGAAAGAGAAAAGCAGTTACGATTGCCCCGAATGCAAAGATGGCGTAATGTGCCGGTTTCAATTGTCGGTGTATCGCTTCGTATGCGATTGCAAAAAGGGGCAACAAAATAAAAGCCCCACCTGCAATCCAATATAAAATTGGCGAGAAAACCAACACCCATATCATGCGGTACCGAACCAAGCGAATGGAGAGGAAAAGAGCGACAGCTCCGGCAACCATTAAGAGTGCAATCAAACCACCAAGCATATAGTTTTCGTCGCAAAGCAGGCTCCAGTAAAGAAATGAAGGTACAAACGAAAGTGGCATCCATTCTTTTAATGCTCCGGTTTTTCGGGCGGAATACCAAACCAACGTTTGTAAAATTGTCAGTAAGACGGCTATTTCGAGAGCACCGAACCACGAATAGAAATAGAATTGCGTAAAGAAATTCCCAATATAATCCGACAAGCCGCCCGGATGCGAAAGCCAGGTTGCAAGATAATCGGCATTAAAGAGAAAAAGCTGAAATTGTTCCTGATAATTCAGGTGATAGCGATACGCAAAAGCAAAAAAGAGGAAAACTGTTGTGCCAAAAAACAGTGCTGGCAACCATTCAAAACGGTTCGTCCAATTTGTTTGAGATTTATTTTTCGTTGTTTTATTCATTTACAATGTCATTTTTATCATCATCAGTCCAGATCGTTTATTTTGTCGATTCCGCTTCAAGTTCAAAATATGCCTTCTCAATCAGGCCGGCATCAAAAGGGACAGAAGTCGAAGACAACTCCGGTATATTAAAAGATTTCAGCATATAATCATATTTTGCCGGATCTTTCTGAGGCAAAACGAATGGCTTTCCAGCTTTCCCATTCTCATCGATATAACAGAAATAAGGTTTGCCGTAAATCCCGTCATCGCGTTTGCTGGCAAAAACAAACCATCGGCTATTCGACGACCAACTGTGATATGTATCTGAACAGTTGGCATTGACATCTTTTAGGCTGTCAATCTGATTTGTAATAAGGTTAATCATCTGCAAATCAGCTTCACGGTGCCAAATCGGGAAAGTGCCGTAATCGGCTACCGTGTATAGCAAATACTTTCCATCGGGCGATGCTTTTAAATGCGAAACCGAGCCATTCATCAGTCGGGCATTCCACAATGTATCAATTTTTTCGCCCAAGGTTCCATTTTCAGCATCGAAAGCAATTTTAAGAATGTTGTATTTCAATGATTGAATACTATCGGGTAATGGTACATAAGGAGCTGAACAAAAGTAGATATTTTTACCATCGTGCGAGAAAGTCGGAAAGGTTTCGTACGAAGCCGTATCGTGAACAAATGGCTTTGTAATAATCTTGTTTGTATCGAAATCGATAACTATCAGGTCAGAAGCAGAATCGTACACCTCGAGCCTTTTATTGCCGTAGGTGTGTAATTCCGGAATAACTTTGTTTGTCGAAAAAACGGCATAACGGCCCGATGGGTGGAAATTACCGTATGTGGCATTCGAAATTGTACTTGTTGATTTAGTATTTAGCTTTCGCAACTTGCCATCACGGTTTAAAATTGTACCGCCGTGCTTGCCCCTGATATGAAACATCGAAAGCATACCATCTTGATTTCCATTAATATGACAATTCATACAACTCCCTTCAACCATATTATTGTCAGCAAGGATGCGTTCATGAAAGGTTTCTACATTCCGCTCGGCAATCTGAATTTTATTCCAGACTTCGTATCCTGGTTCAATCAACCGGTAACTTAAATAACCATCAACCGGTTCAGATTTAACCATCCAATGAAACGGTTCATATTCAAACCATTTCCCGTTACGCTCAACTTTAACCGTAACCGAAACTGTTTTATTTTGAGCCAATTTCAAAATTTTCTTCCATTTCTTTTCAGAAAACTGAATTTTATTTGTTCCTGTCACCGTCCATTCTATCTCATCCAAACGAATTGAAGCAGAAATTCGGGAAGCAGAATCACGAATCATGAAGTTTAGCGGAGCAATGTTTACCGGGATGGCAATATTGGTGTAATCAGGATAAACGGCTGGCAATTGACGGATTTTTACCACTTCCCCGTTGTTGCTACACGATAACAACACCCAACAAAACAATATGTACCAAATATTTCTCATTGCTTTTTCAAGGTTGCAAAGTGGTAATAAAACCAATAGGTTTTGCTGTATTTTTCCTGCAATTTAGTCATGCTTGTATCGCCACCCGCAGCCCATTCGGTGTATTCGACAAATTCTTTTGCCTTTTCCGATGAAATTCCGTAAGCAGCATACATATGAGGTGTTGCATTAAGCGAGAAGAGTTTAATCAAAAGCGCTTCAGCATAAACCGATGACAGCGACCTGTCCTGATGCCGGGCAAAGCGGTTATAGTCGTTAAAAAAAGAGTTTAAATCTTTGTTTAATAGATGATAACACAGCAGATAGTCAACCGAGACCCAATTATCAGGATTCTGGCTTGCCATAAAACGCAGCGACCCTAAATAGTCGGTTGTTGGTCGAATGATATCATCTTTCGGAAGTTGTTTTCGTTTATTTATTAGCCAATCAGCATGTTCTGTTTCGTCAACAAGCTTCAGCCTTTCGTTGGCCCAGGCTTGATGAAACCATGTTTTTTGCAGGATTCTGAGAAAACGAACCGCCGCTGCTGAATCTCCAATCACGAGATTGATTTCTGCCAAACGGCGAGTCATTCGTGAACTTCGGTTCGATGGTGAGAAAGTTTGTCCGAGCATGGCCGAATGTTGCGCCATATTCATATCGCCAATCAAATAAAAGATTTCGTTGCTAAAGAAAATGGTGAGCCAGTTTTCGCTCGGCAATACCGGAAGAATTAGCCCTCTTGAGGCCGGTTGATAAAACTGCATAAGCTGGTCAGGCAAATCGCCCTTTCGGGCAAGGGCCATGTTGGTAAAATAGGTTGCAATACGGTTTTCAGCCTTAAATTCGCGAGATCGCTCAATAACGACATCATTATATCCCCAGCTGTAACGATAGTCGAGCAAAAGCAATTTTTCGATGTCGAAATTGGCAGAACGATAGGTTCCAAACCCAATTGCCACAGTACAAAATGAAAAAACGGCAGCATTGATCGTGAAATTACGAACAAAGATTTTGTCAGCTAAAACGGCAACCAATATCCCGGCAGGCAAAAAAAGATATCGAATCTCAAAAGTCGGATATAAGAAAGCCTGGTTTAAATCGAGTAGAAAATGTACGCGGAACAATAATGGTGACAAAAACAAGGCTACAGTTCCGACAATTGGTAAAATCGTGATTCGCAACCCTTTATCCCAAGTACAAATAAGTTGCAACAACGGGAATAAGACGGCAATAAACCCCAACAACCAATATCCTGAAAGATAAAATAATAAACTAAATAACCTATTGAGCCACAATTTTGTAAACGAAGTACTTACCAAAAACAACAGTAATACCATGATAAACCCTACGGTTGTAGAGAGTGGGTTTACCAGTCCCAAATGAAGCATAAAATCGATAGCCGGAGGAATTATCGCCCAGTATCTATTAAATCGATTTGGAGAAGTTATCTTTAAGATGTGGTAAGTAAGCAACCATTCCAGTCCAAGCAGCAAAGTCAAAATAATAGGCCCCCCACCGCGTAAATAGAAAAGTTGGGTTAAAAATTCTCCAATATATGCTGCCAATGAGGCCGGCTTGTCAAAGCATGAGTAAAAAAAATCAGGGGTAAAGAGAAACAACTGAATTTGTTCCCTGAAAAAGAGATGGTAGGGGTAGAAAAATTGAAAAAAGCAATAACATGCAGTCAGCATAATTATCAAAACCGCATACTTAGTGATAAATTGATTTGCTTTCTCCAACAATTGGACCATCTATAATTTATTCTCTATCTTTTGTTTGTTCTGACTGAAATGAATCACCAAGCATGTTTTTGACAAACCTGCCAACAACATTCGTCTGATTGTTTTGGGTGAAACCCGAATAGAATGAATTGCCTGTTACCATCAGAGAATCAATCTGCGCTTTTATCGCTGTTTTTCGAATTGTATCGGCAGCACTATATTCTCTGTTTAGCATATAAACCTGCTTGTCGTTTGCTATTTTAAACGCTTTCCAACGTTGTAACGAATCGTTGAGAGCCGTTCCGGCAGCTGTACTATTGGCGCCCAGATTAACCATAATAACCCCGGGTTCGCGTACGACCAATAACTCCTGAAGCATCGCCCTTAGCAATGGCTGGGCTCTTAACACATATATTTCCGATGAATCGGCATAACCTTCAATCATAAATTGCCCGTTTTGAATCGTTGTAGAATCGACCCACTCCACCCCTCTTTCAGGTATTGGAACCAAATAGATTGTTTCACCATTAAACTGGTTGTCGGGCAATTGGCCAATAATCTTAAAATTGCTTTCTTGCTGACAGGCGGCGGTCAGGATAACAAAAAGTATCAGTACAATATTTTTCATCTTCACACTTCAGTTAAAACGTCAGCAATATTACAAACTTTATATGAAACAGGAGGACGGACAAAAATCGCCCGTCCTCCTTAAAAAATGCAATTACTTATTTATTAATTAGCAGCAGTCTTGAACATCCAGAACCAGGCTGTACTCCAAGAACCAGCATTGTCTCCACCTTCCGGGAAAGCCAATACAAGTTTCGAATCGTTCAGTTTCAGAATCTGATAGCTGTTTACTGGTTTATTAGCGTTATTAGGCTGTTTGCCCAACAATACTGTAACGTTGGTGGTATTCAATTTACCTTTTGACCAAACCGAACCGTTGTCATCTTTTTTCACCCAAGAGAGATCTAATGCAACAGTACCAGTTTCTTTGGTTGTACCGGCTGCATTTGACTTGGTCAGCTTAAGACCTCCAAGCGTGAATACCATATAACCATCGGCACCGTAAACGGCATCCTGGCCATTGACATCTGAAAGGTGAACTTTCCACCATCCGGGAGCACTGTTTCCAAGATATCCGCCGTTACCCCAGCAACCATCGCTGGTTTCGTCCCAAACATATTTTTTAGAGGTAACACCTGCAGCAGGGTCTCCAAAAAGATATTTGTATTCCTGAGGTAAAGTTGACAGGGTGTCAATTTTAATGGTGAATGATTTATTGATCTGAGTTCCGTCAGCATTCAACCCGGTAAAAGTTACAGGGATATTGCCGGTAGAAACAATCATCAGGGTATCATACGCTTTGTACGAGACAGCTGAACCAACCAACCATTTGGGGTTTACAGCACTCTTGTTTTCAATGACGACCATGTTCCCGTTTTTGCCATTCACCACAATAGGAGAAGCAGTAACGTTCAACTGATCCGGAGTAATCGCGCCTCCGATTGAATCTCTGTTTTCAATTGGCTCACAGGCTGTAAAAGCAAGGGCCAACATGAATAAAGAATATAGTAACGTTTTTTTCATGTTCAATCAATTTATTAATGAAATGGTTATCATTATTTCCAGCCTGTATATTCAGCAGCAGGTGTTCCCCATCCGGCATTTTGAACCAATACCCCCTGTGACAGTGAGATTTGGTTGTCCGGAATTGGGAAGAACCCTTTCGTTGCTTCGTAACGTGCTTTATAGCCACCACCGAAAGCTTTGGTCGTTTCGGCTACACCCTTGAAGTAACATGGCTGTCCAATCTGGTTCTGCAGTAAGTCTCCGGCAATTCCCCAGCGACGGATATCGTTCCAACGGACACCTTCGAATGCCAATTCCCAACGACGTTCGTTTTGAAGGGCAGTCAATGAATAAGCCACATCGGCCAAACCGGCACGTTGACGAACTTTATTCATATAGGTATTGGTTCCTGTCAACTCTGAATGCATCAGATAAACATCGGCCAAACGAATCAATGTAATATCCATGGTATTATCCAACTGGAAGTTTTCATCTGTTCCATACATTAACACACTGTATGATGATGCATACGAACCATCTGCATTTTTAGCAGTTACAGGAACGTTTTTCTTGCACCAGAAATCAGTTTCCTGAACAAAATCAACCCAACCGCCTTTGGCATAGTTTGGAAGTTCAACCGGAAGATTGATGATTGAAGCTTCGCGACGCATATCTGTTGGTTCTGCTGCTTTCCAATCGTTCCAAAGTACCGGGCTAACCGGGCCGGCTCCCCAACCCTGACCAAACGGGTAAGTATTGGCATATGACTGTCCACCGCGAAGACCAAAGTGAAGTGCATACTGGTTAGAATAACCAATTGAAGTACTCCAGCTCGGGAAGTTTGAAAATTTAATTGCAAAAAGCGATTCCGGATTAATACCACCATCATCTTCAACCCATTTCAGGCTTTTACCTTTAGTAAAGGCATAATCTTCAACGGTATATTTGTTAGTATAAGGAAGCAAATTGCGATAGTCGGCAACCAATTTGTGACCGCTATTGGCAATACAATCTTCCACCCAGGTAACCACCTGTGCTTTGGCAATGCTGCCACCGCCTGCAACAGGAAGTTCTGCTTTTCCGTAGAAACCCGTATAGAACAGGTAAACACGTGCCATCAAGGCTTCAGCAGCCCATTTGGTAGCATGACCCGATTCTACAGAAGTATAAGGAGTGGAAGGCATCATTTCGATGGCATTTTTCAGGTCGAAAGCAATCTGCGCATAAATCTCATCAGCTGTTGCTTTGGGAAGATTTACAGGTGCAGTAGCTACTACCAACGGGACTTCGCCATAGAATGAAGCCATTTCGAAATAATACAGCGCACGGAGGAAGTGTGCTTCACCCTTGAACTGGTTCTTTTGGGCATCGCTTTCCCAACCCTGGCAGTTGTCCAATGTTTCCAATGCCATGTTGGCACGGAAAATTCCCTGATAACGTGTTGACCAGAACGATTCGAGCATACTGGACCCATTGTTCATCAACAAGTCTAACGACTGCATCAGTTTGTCATTCTCGCCACCACCGCCAAAGCGGTCGTCCGATGCCAGTTCGGCAGCATAGAAGTATGATGTCTGAGGGCTACCGGCTGCATAATTAAGGTTTGAATAGATGGCTGTAAGCATTTGCTCAGCATCGCCAACAGTTTCAGGATAGTTCGAGGTATCCTTTTTTGTCAAGTTTTTCGTATCGAGAAAATCTTCACAACTGGTAAATAACAGCGCAGATGCTGTTAAGATATAGAGTAATTTCTTCATACTGAGTAATCAATTAGAATTTAAGATTAATACCTACCAGATAGGTTCTTGGACTTGGGTAGAAACCTAAGTCAACACCTGAAGACCAGCTTGCACCACCACCGTATCCAATTTCCGGATCCTGACCTGAGTAACCTGTGAAGGTATACAAGTTCTGAGCAGTGAAATAGAGACGAGTCTGACCGAAAGGTAATGTTGGGAACAATTTTTTGAAATCGTACCCAAAAGTTACGTTTTGAACTTTCAAATAATCTGCATCTTCGATGTAGATATCCGAAATTTCCTGCCAGTTGGCATTCGAACCGCTTGACAGACGTGGCAATTTGTTTGAAGTGCCTTCACCATGCCAGCGACCGAAGATATCAGTAGTAAAGTTCTGCGTTTTTGAGTCGGCAAATGAACGGTAAGATTTGGCAATCTGCTGTCCGAAAGCACCATTGGTGGTCACAGAAAGGTCAAAACCTTTGTATGCCATGTTGAAACTGAAGCCCAATGTTACATCCGGGTGCGGATTCCCAATCATGGTTTTGTCATCAACGGTAATGCTACCATCGCCATTGTTGTCTACAAAAATAAGATCACCTGGTTGTGGGTCTTTCTGCAAAGTCGCTCCTGCGGCAGCCACTTCGGCACCATTCTGGAATACACCTGCAGTTTTATATCCGTAGAAGTAGCCGATTGGATAACCCACCTGTGCACGATACATTTCTGTTGTACCCTGGCTCAGCAAGTTGCTTTCACCATGAATAATACCTTCGCTGTTGGCGATACGGGTAACTTCGTTTTTGTTTTTGGCAACGTTGAAATTGATACCATAGGTAAAATCTCCAACTTTGTCATTCCAGTTCAACGACAATTCAACACCTTTATTTTCAACGTCACCACCATTGATATAAGGAGCTCCGGTACCGTAAGAAGCCAAAATAGGGGCATCAACCAACCAGTCGATGGTCTTTTTGTTGTACCAGTCGAAAGCAACTCCCAATTTTGAGTCAAAGAAACGGGCATCGAAACCGATGTTCAACTGTTCAGCAGTTTCCCATGTAACATCTTTGTTCGGAAGGATATCGGCATAAGCACCTGTTGACTGAGAATCTTTAACGTTTCCGAAAGAATATTTGCCCAAATCGTTGAATGCTACTGTTGCCAAATACTGGAATGGAGAAATACTGGCATTACCGTTCTGACCCCAGCTTGCGCGTAGTTTCAAGAAGTTAATAATGTTTTTAGCTCCATCCATAAAACCTTCGTTGGTCATCACCCAACCGGCTGAGAACGATGGGAAGTAACCCCAGCGATTGCCACGGGCAAAGTTGGAAGAACCGTCAGCACGCATAACTGCAGAAGCCATATAGGTTTCTTTGTAGTTGTAGCTGGCACGGCCGAAGAAAGAGGCAATACCACCTTCGCCCCATGGAGTACCATCGAGTGTAGTTTGACCAGGCGTAACACCTTTAGTATTTACCAAATAGGCGTGTTCGAAATCAGAGAAGATGTAATTGATATTTGCTCCACTCATACTTTCGCCCAATCCCCATTTTTCCATCGACTGACCGACAACTGCATTCACCGAATGTTCATTTACACGCAGTGAGTAAGCCAACGTGTTTTCCCAGCTCCAGCTGTAACCAGCTGACATAGACTGGCTAATTCTGTCGTTTGAGTTAATGCTGCTTGTAGACAGTTCGTATTTGGGAACGTACTGACGATAGCTGCTTGCACTCATTTTGTAACCAAAGCTTGATTTCAAAATAAGGTTTTTAATTGGCTGTATTTCAGCATATACATTGGTATTCAATGCATAGTTTTTCGAAACGTTCTGACCACGGTTGTATACCATGCTTGCAATCGGGTTAGCCAAACCTGGGTTCAGTCCATTCAAACCTGAACTTGCATTATCAGCTGCAGCCCAATATTTACCTTCTTCGTTATAAACAGGTTGTAGCGGCGGAGCAACCAACATGTTGTGAATGTCGTTCGAATAAATGTTACCGATACCAATACCCATATTTTTACGGTAGTTGTAATTGAGGTTTTCGCCAATTTTAATTACATCGATACCATTATTTTTATAAAGAACGTGTTCTGAATTCAAACGGGCAGTGATACGATCGTAGTAAGGTTCAACCGGGCTACCATAGATACCTTCCTGAGTGGCATATGACAAACCCATTGAAAATTTGGAAACATCGTTACCACCGGCTAAGTTCAATGCATGGTTCTGAGTAGGAGCATTGCTGTTTTCAATTTCTTTCAACCAGTTGGTCCCTTCCCATCCTTTTTGTACCTTATTATACAAATCGGGAATCATTGTTGCCCAATCGTAAGCAGCCAATCCTTCGTTGTAGTTAATCTCATCCTGAATCAACATATATTCAGATGCAGTCAACGACGGAGGTACTTTGTAAGGATTCTGGATACCATAGTAACCATCGTATGAAACCTGGATTTTTCCAGACTTTCCTTGTTTGGTGGTAACCAAGATAACACCGTTTGCAGCACGTGCACCGTAGATGGCTGAAGAAGCAGCATCTTTCAGTACGTCGATTGATTCGATGTCAGATGGGTTCAACGAGTTAATATCACCTCCGGCTACCCCGTCGATTACATACAATGGTGATGAACTGCCGATTGTACCCAAACCACGGATGGTAACTTTAAAACCCTGACCAGGCATACCTGAACTCTGCGTGATGTTAACCCCCGGAGTCTGGCTCTGTAAAGCACCCAACGGGTTTACAGTACTCATCTTCTGAAGGTTTTCACCACTTACCTGTACAGTGGCACCAGTGGTCAATTTTTTCTTTTCAACACCATAACCAATAACTACAACCTCATCAAGGTCGGAGGTATTTTCGGCCAAAACAACATCAACTTTTGTTTTGCCGGCAAGTGCAACCTCTTGTGTTGACATCCCAACAAAAGAAATTACCAGTGTCGAATTGGCATTGGGAACATCTATCGTGTAATTTCCTTCGAAATCCGATACTGTTCCTGTCGAAGTTCCTTTCACCACGATACTGGCGCCAGGAATACCCTCTTTGTTCGAATCTGAAACCCGCCCTGTGACCTTCACCTGGGCCATCAGCGCGATGTTCAGAAATACCAAACAGATTAATACAATACTCTTTTTAATCATAAGTAAGATAGTTTTAATTAATAAATAGAGTAAATAGCTTCATAACATAATTGATTATAATTCACTGTTGTCCGATAAAAATACAAAAATGATGCTATTTTAAAAGTATGCCTTGATATGCAGCTGATTAGAAGTTGCAAGTTGGGGCTTTTAAGAAGTAAGCCCCTTTCAAAATAAGCGATACTGTACTTGAAGTTGCGTTTCTTTTTGCCAGTCTTTATCCGGAT
>CAYOJD010000039.1:0-23978 GCA_964404205.1 uncultured Prolixibacteraceae bacterium | reverse complement strand
GTATAACCGTGGGGGGTACTATCTCGAACACCGACAACCTACTGGAACCAACAAGAGGTCAGCTTGTTAATGCCTATTTTTCGTGGTTTGGACCAGGCTTTAAAACGCGTTATCATTATATCAAATTCGAAGCCGATGCACGAAAATATTTTCATATTGACGACCAATGGACCTTGGCTACGAAACTGAAGATTGGAGTAATGCAACCCGTTCAGGGCGATACCGTTACCCCAATTGCCGACAGGTTTCTGCTGGGTGGGCAATTGTCGCTGCGGGGCTGGGGGCACAATTCAATTGGGGCAAGCGAATATGTCGACACCGTAGTAGGTGGAAATAGCATGCTTGAACTGGGAACTGAGCTTCGCTATCCAATTTGGGATATCTTTTCCGGAGTCCTTTTTGCCGAAGCCGGCAACGTGTGGACAGATTCATTCTATTTCGACCTGAGTGATTTATACTGCGACTTTGGCATTGGGGTTAGAATTAAAACGCCCATCGGCCCGATCAGATTCGATTATGCCACACCTGTATTCAATGGTGGTTTCAACGGAATATTTATCGTATCCATAGGTCAGGCATTTTAAAAATCAAGCATGAAACGAAGCCACAAAATCGTCATCAAAGTTTTTCTGATTTCCACAGCAACCTTGCTGTTGTTGGTCGGAGGGCTTTTGCTTACGATAGGTTCAGGTGCACTAAATGGCCCAATAGCACGAATCGTTTCGACAAAAGGCTCACTATTCCTGAACGGGAAACTGACAGTAGGCTCAATAGATGGAAATTTGCTGAACAACTTTACTGTAAATCAAATATCGGTTGAAACCGATTCGGGCGAGGTGTTCAACCTAAAAACGCTACAAATCGATTATGCCCCAACCCTACTTTTATCGAAAAAATTACTCGTAAATAAGTTTATTGCAGATGGCATTTATCTTCATTTGGCACAACATAACGACAGTTTATGGAACATTGAAAAGTTAATTCCAACTTATGAAAATAGAGTCCAAACATCTGCTAAAAACGACAAAATGGGCTGGTGCATTCAGCTCGACTCCGTGTTGCTTCTCAATGTTGCAGCAAGCATATCGACACTCGACACGGCCTCATATGTCCCTCGACACATCGAAACCAACATTTCGCTTAATGCCAGATATACTGACGATTCATTGACCGTAAAAGTAAAAGAGATGGATTTGCTTACTGTTAATCCGGATCTCTGTCTCTCCTCTGTTTCGTTGGGTTTAAACCTGAGCGACACCCTTCTCCAATGGGACAATCTGAAGATAAAACTGAAAAATACCAATTTCAAGTCTTCAGGTATTATGCCTTTCGAAAACCAAAACCGAACTCAGGTGAAAGCTCAGTTCCATCCGTTGGATTTCGAAGACTTCCGTCAGTTTCTGAAAGAAATCCCTCTTCACGGGACTCCGAATATCGACATCGCGCTGGTTGGGGCAAAAGATAAAAACCACATGACAGCCGTTGTAGAAAAATCAGCGGAACAGGTAAAGATTGATGGCTGGATAAATATTGAAGGACCTGAACCCGAATACCATTTAAGTGTTGATGCCAAGAACTTCAACGGCTTCAGTTGGACAAATATTATGGATTACCAATCGGATATCACCGGAGGCATTACTATTGTCGGTAAAGGGAGAATCCCGGAAACGATGCAAATGACCGTAATCGGCAATTTAGAAAAGATTAAATATCAGCAATACGAACTTAAAAATCTTCTCTTCAACCTCGATAAAACCGAAGATACCGGAACTGTGAATCTCTCTGCTTCGGCATGGTTTGGCCAGATAGCTACTAAGATTCAGTTGTTCAATATTTTCGGAAGACAAAATTATACGATAAATGGAAATGTTCGTCACATCGATCTGGCTTCGCTCACCCGCAAGCAGGGTTTATCGTCAAGCATTAACCTCGACATTACCGGGCATGGTGAAGGTTTTAAACTGAACCAACTGAGAAGTTCGCTGCGTATCCGTTCCAATAGTTCGACAATTGCCGGACAACCCATCGACAATTTTGACACCCGACTGGCTTACAATCAAGGAAGTTACATCATCGACTCGCTGCACATCCACTCTCCGTTTTTCAAACTTGACCTCAACGGGAAAGGTAATCTTCGTAAACAAAATGTGCTTTTGTTCGATTTTGAAACTGCCAATATCAACCCCCTTCTTTATCAGTTGGGCTATCAAAATATTGCTGTTGCCGGCAAGCTTAAAGGGAATTTCGCAGGAACATTAACCCGCTTCGAGTTAAAGAGTAACCTCGAGCTCGATTCGATGCAGATAAAAGGGCTGGGAACAATCAGGAATAGCCAAATGGAACTGACCACCCGAAAATTTGATTCGCTCAGGGTTAGACTGGATATTGCTGCTGATCGCTTAATGAACGATACATTGACGGCTGAGAAACTCAACGGAAATGTCAGGTTTACTTTTACCAATCATTTGGAGGGGCAAGGACTTGTCAATGCCGATGCGTTGTATATTAAACAGCAGCTGGCAGGGAAACTGAACAGCGCCATGCGAATATCCACTGAAAAAGAGGTCGAAGGCAAAGTTGATATGCTTTTCGACTCGTTAAACTATGCCGGCACCAAGGTCGAACGTATGTCTGGCACATTTTCAGCCATTTCGGCCGATAGCATCACTACAGGCCGTTTAAACCAATCCATTTCACGTTTTCTGAAAAGTTACAAAACCGACTCGCTGATGGGGGCATGGAATAAACTGGCACACGACACCATTGCGCTAAAAGTCAAGATGGAAGCCATTAACACGGGCTGGAACAGCTATACAACCGAAAACCTGACGGCTAATCTGACTGCCAAAATCTGTGATTCAATTTATTCCGGAGATGCCGATATCGAAGCAAAGAAACTCATGCTTAGCGACGTTCAGGCAAGAAAAGCTGTAATCAAAAGTAATTTCAATCCCAACCAGATTAAGAGCCACCTTGAAATTGAGGTCAATGATTCGCTGTCGGCCAAAGTTATTTCGCAATTGCACATGCAAGCCAATCCCGAATTGGTTATCGAAGATATGAAACTGGCGACCGGCCATCTTGAATGGCAAAGCGATACAGTGCCTGCCAGAATTAAACTCTATAGCGATTCGATATTGGTAAGCCAATTTGGGTTAAAAGCTTCCGGCAACCAATTTCTCGACCTGGGTGGGCGCCTGGCTTTTAAAGGTGAAGAAGATTTTCATATCGCCATCAAAGGGGTCAATCTCGAACGAATCAACCAAATCATGGCTTTGCCTTATCCAATTAACGGAATATTCAACGGTCGATTTCAACTTAGCGGTAATTCTGTCAAACCGACACTCGATGGGGCCGCCACAATTGCTTCCATGCGCCTCGACTCAGCGGTGATAGACAGTTTGCACAACCGTATTTTCTATGATGGCAAAGACCTCCAAATCCAATCATCTATTAATATAAATGGCAATCAACCCTTTAGGGCAGAGTTGTCGCTTCCAGTACTGTTATCGTTCGAGGAGAGCATTCAATTACCTGGGAAACACGAAAAAGTCAATGGAAATTTTGAGCTCAACGACTTCAACCTAAACATGCTCAAACCGTTACTGCCAAACACTTTAACATCTGGTGGGATGGCCAACAGCAAACTTAAGATTGGCGGAACCCTTGGTGCACCTCTTATCGATGGAAATTTTTCCATATCGAAAGGCTATGTTAAACACACCGAACTTGGCATGGATTACCGAGATATCGACCTCGAAGCCATCATGGTAGCCGATTCACTCAATATCAGTCAATTTAAAACAAATGCCGGTAGTGGCTCCATCAATCTTGAGGGATATTTAACCTTCCTCCCCGATTCGTTTTTTGTTCCCGACCAGTTGTCAGTCGAGCTTAATGGCAAAGATTTCAAGGCTTTTGATTCTGATATGATTGAGGCTATTGTGAACTCCGAATTGAAAATCAACGGAAGTTGGCCTTCGCCCGAATTCAACGGAAACCTTGAGGTACTTCGCTCCAAAGTCAATGCAGATGCCGTGATGGCCCGCTTCAGCAATGTTTCGGATATCGAAGAAGAGCCAATGCTGATTCAGGCTTTAAGCCAATCGGACGGCAAAGTTCAAATGGCCAATCCAAATAAAGAAAGTACTCTAATTCCCATACCTGACTTTCTCAATCTGAACGGCGAATTCTCCATTCGGATTCCCGGCAATTGCTGGGTGAAAGGGAAAAGCATGAACATCGAACTGAAAGGCGATCTCAGGGCCAAAGTCGAAAATAACCTTTTGAACCTATCGGGCGATATGAATGTAAAAAGAGGGTACTACGAATTTCTTGGGAAAAGATTTGATTTCAAGAGCGGAACAGTTACCCTAACGGGTGGGGCTGACCTCAACCCTATACTCGATTTTGATATTTACTATGCCTTCCGCGACATCGAAAACGAATTGCGAAAACTCGAATTAGCCATTACCGGAAGAATTGATAAACCCACCATCGCTTTCAAAATCGACGACAAAAGTATCGATGAGAAAGAGGCCCTGTCGTGGCTTCTATTTGGCAAATCGCCCGAACAACTTACTGAAGGACAAAAATCTACTACCGAATCGACAACCGGAGATTTAGCCTTAAACATGGCATTTGGCCAGCTATCAGAAGTGCTTAAAAAAGCCATGCAGGATGCACTGGGCCTCGATGTAGTCGAAATATCGGGGAACAACGGGCTGAACGAAACCAGTGTTACGGTAGGTAAGTATATCACCAACAATATTTTTATTTCGTTAGAGCAGACCTTTTCCCTTGATAAAAAAACAAAGGTTCTCGATCCCACCAAACTAACACTTGAATATCAAATTATTAGAGGGCTTTTTTTAAAAGCATCGGATCAAGGTTCCGAATCAGGTATAGACCTCATTCTAAAGCGTGATTTCAAATAAAACGTCTCCGCATTCCGATACACCGCTACTTCTTCCAACAGGCAATGGCAGGTGATGAGAAGATCATATCATCAAATTGTACTAATTTAGGCCGAAATAAGCTTTACAATGATTCGACATTTCGACATGTACAAAAAAAATCCCCCTCTTAATAGATGTCTGATTATATTTCTTTTAGCTATATTATCTCCGCTCCTGTCGTTGGCCGAGATAAAGAAAACGGGGGTTCCGCCGGTTTCAAATTTTTCCAAAAATGATTATCATGCCGGTGGCCAGAATTGGTCTATAGTGCAGGATCTAAATGGTTTTATCTATGCAGCCAACAGCGAGGGGGTGTTGGTTTACGACGGTATTGAGTGGCAGCTCCACCCGCTTCCCAACTCTTCGACTCCCCGTTCGCTAATGGTCGACTCGAAGGGAAATATTTATGTTGGAGCCTATAACGATTTCGGAAAAGTTGTTTTTGATGAAGACGGGCGGTTCAAATTTCAATCATTAAAAGATAAACTACCGGAGCAATACCGCAACTTCGACGATATTTGGACGATATTCCCCATTGGCGAATCGATACTATTCCAGTCGTATGACTATGCCTACATTCTTAGCCCTGACTCTACCTTTAGTGTCCTCAAAGCCCCATCGCGTTTTAACTATGCTTTTATGGTTTACGACAAGATTTATCTGAACGATCTGAGTTCGGGTCTGATGGAATATGATGGTAAACAGCTGGCCCGACTTAAAGGGTGCGAATCGTTAATCGGTGAAGAGATCCGCTCGGTTGAGCCTTACTATTTAGGAAAAAAACTACTGATTGGCACACAAAATAAGGGGCTTTTTCTTTTCGATGGCTTCAATCTAACTCCCTGGAATATCCCGGCCAACAATTTTCTGAAAGAGAATCAAATATTTTGCTCCACCATGTCGGGCGACGGGTACTATGTTTTTGGGACCATCCAGAATGGGATTCTGATTATTGACAATCTTGGAAACGAAATTCAACACGTCGATCGGAAAAAAGGAATTCAGAACAACACGGTCCTGTCGGTTTTTGCCGATCGCGATCAAAATATCTGGATGGGATTAGACAACGGGGTTAGTTACCTTCAGGCCAATTCGCCCATAACTTTTATTCAGGAAGGCGGTAGCATTGGCGCAGGTTATACGACAGTGATCCACAACAACATGTTATATGTGGGCACAAATCAAGGGCTTTTCGTGAAACCCTGGCAAAACGGTAATTCCAGAGAACCTTTTCGGTTGATAGCCGGCACCTCGGGCCAGGTGTGGCATTTGGGCGTTTACGACAACCAGCTGCTTTGCGGGCATAACAAAGGAACATTCGTCATCGACGGGGAACAGGCGATTCAGATTGACAGCACACCGGGAATATGGAAATTCCACAAAATGCGCCGCTTCCCCGACTACCTCATTGCCGGCACCTACAGTGGTATGATAGCCTTCAAAAGAGTGGGGGATTCATGGAAATTCGAACGTAAAATTGTGGGGTTCAACGAGTCATTCAGGGTGTTCGAAGAAGACGAAGAGGGAAGCCTGTGGATGAGCCATGGCTTTAAGGGGGTTTACCGCATCGACTTTGGCAGCCGAATCGATACCATTAAATCGTTTCGCTATTTTACTACAGCCGATGGTTTACCGTCGAATTACAACCTGAACGTGGTAAAAATTGGGAAGCGAATAGCTATTGCCAGCCACTTTGGCATGTATGAATACAGCAGCGAACTGAAAACGTTCAGAATCTCGGCCCATTTTTCCACCCTCTTTCGCGAAGCCAAAGAGATAGCTATGCTGAAAGAGGACCGCTTTGGGAATGTATGGTACATCAACCGGAAGTTTGAGTTAGGCGTTTTTAAACTGAAAGAATCGGGAGAATACCAATTTACACAAACGCCTTTCGAGCTGCTTGCCGGGAAATTTATATCCGGGTTTGCCGATATTTACGCCTACTCGCGCGAACACTATTTTTTGAATCTCGATATCGGTTTCGCCCACTACAATTCGCAGAGCCCAATTCAACCCGAGAAAGATTTCAGAGCCTATATCCGCAAAGCCAGTGCCACGAACATCGACTCTACCTTTTATCTTGGGAAAGAAACAATTACAGACAAAGAAGTCAATCGTCACTATAAATTTCCGCACGCCCGCAATGGTTTTAAGTTCTGGTTTGCGTCACCTCTGTTCGAGAATGAAGGGAAAATTCTTTTCAGCTACCGGCTCGATGGGTACGACGAAAATTGGTCGGACTGGAACAATGGGGCAAATGTCGAATTTACCAACCTGCCCGAAGGTGAGTATGTTTTTAGAGTAAAAGCCAGAGATATGGCCGGCCACGAAAGTATAGAAGATGCCCTTACCTTCTATGTTAAACCTCCTTGGTACCGTTCGGTCATCGCCTACTTTGTTTATATGTTCATCTTCCTCGGAATCATATTCCTTGCCTCGTGGCTCTTCTTTAAACGGATAGAAATATCGAGAAGAAAAGAACGACTGAAACATCTGCTTTCTTACCGCCATAAAGAACAGGAATACAAACGCAAGGCCCTTGTGGCCGAAAAGCAAATTGTGAGCCTGAACAACGAAAAGCTACGAACGGAAATGATTCATCGTGACAAGGAATTGGCTAACCAAACCATGGATCTAATCCGTAAAAACAAATTTATGGGGAAGATCAAAGATGATTTGCAAAAAATCCAGGATAATCTATCTGACGAGTCGTTGAAAGAGAAAATTGCCGTACTAATCAAAAAGATTGATAAAGATATCGATAGCGAGAAACAATGGGAAGTTTTTGAATCGGCTTTCGACGAAGTACACGAAGATTTTCTGATGCGGCTCAAAAACAGCTATCCGCAACTTACCCCCAAAGAGCTGAGGCTTTGCGCCTATTTAAGGATGAATATTTCGACCAAAGAGATTGCACCTCTAATGAATATCTCGGTTCGAGGGGTCGAAATTTGTCGCTACAGGGTACGAAAAAAATTGAATATCGACCGCGATACCAATATGACCAAATTGATAATGGAACTTTAGATAATTTAACGATTGTAGTAGATCGTTTCCGTTGAAATGTGTATTGTACAGAATTATAATTTTAGAATTAAATTATTGTATTACTTAAAATTACATTATTAATTGATGTATTTTTGATGTAATCAACAAATAAGCTTGATGTATTTTTGAAGTAGCCCAAAAACGTCATAAAGACTTAACAGTTGTTAATTTTGTCGTCGACTTTAAAATAAAGTTGAGGTTTACTTAAAATTAAATTAACACTGTTTTAAATCTTAAATGATGTTTATGAAAAGAAAACTACTGGCTCTTCTAATGATTGTTATCGCTGTGCTGAACGCCCATGCACAGGGACAACAAGTGAAAGGGGTGGTCACATCCTCGGATGACGGACAACCAATCCCCGGAGTAAGTGTTGTGGTAAAGGGCACCACAAGTGGTACAACAACTGATTTTGATGGTCAATATACCCTTACGGCCCCATCGGGCGCAACACTTGTATTCTCGTTCGTCGGGATGTCAACCGCCGAAGAGGCGGTAAACGGCCGTACTCAGATCAATGTAGCGCTGAAAGCAAATCTGCAGGATATCGATGAAGTGGTGGTCGTTGGTTATGGTACCCAAAAGAAAAGTTTGGTTACCGGAGCCATCTCTAAAGTAAGCGGCGACGACCTGAAAAAAACGTCCGATATGCGGGTTACCCAGGCCCTTCAGGGTAAGACTGCCGGTGTTGTGATTAAGAGCAACTCCGGACAGCCCGGCGATCAGGTTTCGGTACGTATCCGCGGTGTCGGGACCAACGGCGATGCTGAACCACTTTATATCGTCGACGGATTGCCGATGAGCGGTGCAGGTATCGACTTCCTGAACTCGAACGACGTTGAATCCATCGAAGTGCTGAAAGATGCCGCCTCAGCGGCCATCTATGGTGCACGTGGGGCCAACGGTGTTGTATTGATTACAACAAAATCGGGTAAAAAAGATGCCAAAATGGTAGTTACCTACGACGGCTATTACGGCGTTCAGAACCCCTGGCGTAAACTGCCGATGCTAAACAGCAAAGAATATGTGATGCTGACCAACGAAGCATCAATCAACGGCGGATTAGGCCCAAAATTCTCAGACGCCGAGATTGCCAGTTTCACCGCTGACACTGATTGGCAGGACGAAATGTTCAACTACAATGCACCAAAACAGAACCATTCAGTGTCGTTTTCAGGTGGCAGTAAAAAAATCGAATACTCTTCTTCGTTGAACTATTTCAGCCAGGAAGGTATTGTAGCCAAAAACAAATCGCAGTTCGAAAAACTGAGCTACCGTTTGAATGCCATTGGTACTTTCGGATTCCTGAAAGTAGGTGCCAATATCAATTTGGCCAACATCAAAAACCGTGGCATTGCTACCAACGACCATTTTGGCACCAGCCTTGCCCAGGCATTAAATATGCCTCCGATTATTCCGGTTACCTATACCGATGGTACATGGGCAACCCCTGAAGATTTCGGCATTGGGTTGCAGGAAATTACAAATCCGGTTGCTCTGCTTAGCTACCTGAACTCGCGCACCCGCACCAACAAATTGATTGGTGGCCTATTTGCTGAAGTCGATTTTGCTGAAATCAACCCGGCATTGAAAGGTTTGACTTTCCGTTCGACCTACAGCGGCGAAATGGCATTGGTAAACAACGACACCTACACCCCATTTTACTACCTCGATGCCATGCACTTCACCATTCAGGATAAAGCATCAAAATCGATGCAGCTCTATTCGACCTGGAACTTCGAAAACGTAGTAACCTACGACCGTACCATCGAAGACCATCACTTCACCGTAATGGCCGGTACAACTGCCTTTAAGAATATGTACGAAAACCTCAGCGGCGAAAAAGGCGACCTGATTTTCGATGATTTCGAACATTCATATATCGACAACGCTACCGACCCAACCAGTGTCAATGCAGGTGGCGGTTATTCGGAACACACTGTTGCATCGCTGTTTGGCCGTATCAACTACGACCTGAAAGACCGCTACATGCTGGCAGCTACCTTACGCCGCGATGGTTCTTCGCGTTTCGGTTCTGAAAACAAATATGGTTACTTCCCATCAGCATCGGCTGGCTGGGTCATCTCACGCGAAGATTTCATGAAAGGCACCGAAGGATTTATTGACATGATGAAAATCCGCGCCAGTTGGGGGCAAAACGGTAGCGAAAACATCGGTGACTTCGGATACACCTCAATTATCGGAAACCAAAACATCTACTATTTTGGTTCAGATAAAACCCAGTACAATGGTGCCCAGCCTACCCGTATTGCCAATCCATCGCTGAAATGGGAAACATCTGAACAAACCAACTTTGGTGTCGATGTTACGACGTTGAACAACAGCTTACGTTTCTCGTTGGATTACTATATCAAAACAACCAAAGACTGGTTGGTTACCGCACCGGTACCAATGCTTGTAGGAAACTCTGCCCCAATTATCAATGGTGGTTCTGTCCGTAACTCAGGTTTCGAAGCCGAGTTGGGTTACAAAAAACAGATGGGCAAAATTTATTTCGATGTATCGTTGAACGGGGCATACAATAAAAACGAAGTGCTCGATATCCGCAACTCAGAAAAGAGATTGCAGGGTGGCGACGGAGGATTTGGACAGTCAGGCGTACTTTACGCAGAAGTAGGAACCCCAATGGGTGTATTCTATGGAGTAAAAACCGACGGAATCTTCCAAAATCAGGCAGAAATCGATAGCTATGTCAACGAAAATGGCGGATTGATTCAGCCAAAAGCCAAACCGGGCGACATTAAATTTATCGATGCCGACGGCAATGGCTCAATTGACGGCGATGCCGACCGGGTTCAGATTGGCTCACCCTATCCCGATTTCACCGGAGGTTTGAACCTCACCCTCGATGGTTACGGATTCGATTTCAGCATGTTCTTCTATGCTGCTTTAGGTCAGGACGTTTACGATGCAACCCGCCGTTACGACATGAACGGAACCAACTACCGCGCCGACTGGCTAAACCGCTGGACTGGCGAAGGCACATCGAACTACTACCCACGAGTAACCTTTGTGGACGACAACCAGAACATGAAAACCGTCAGCGATTTCTTTGTTCACGATGGCAGTTTCCTCCGTTTGAGAAATATCACACTTGGTTACACCATTCCGAAGAGCAAATCTGACTATCTGAAAGTAAGCAAGATCAGGCTCTATGTTTCGGCCGAAAACCTGTTGACTATCACCGGCTACAAAGGTTACGACCCTGAAATTGGGGGTGGCGTTTTCAGCAACGGAATCGACCACGGTATCTATCCTCAAGCCCGTTCATTCATGGGTGGAATTAACATCGTATTCTAATCATACCCAAAAACGAAAGAGAAATGAAAAGAAATTTATTATATGCTGCAACACTGGTTGCGCTTGGCCTGGCGGGAAGTTCATGTTCAAAATCCTTCCTCGAACTGGAGCCCAAAACAGGGCAGGTGGAAGCCAACTACTATAAAACTGAGGAGCAAGCCCTTTTGGCACTTACGGCTGTTTATGATGCCTACTCGGTTCAAAACTGGCAATTTGTGCCCACCATGTCCGATATTTATTCCGACGATGCTTTCTGCGGTGGTTCAAATGCCAACGATATGAGCCAGTTCCAGGAAATTGAGATGTTCAACATGACGCCTGAAAATAATGCGGCCAACGACCTTTGGAACCGTTGCTACTCCGGCATTTACCGCGCAAACCTCTTCCTGCAAAAACAGGACGGGATCGACTGGAAAACAGATGGACTGAAAGAAAGAATGGAAGCCGAGGCGCTTTTCCTCCGTGCCTATTTCTACTGGGATTTGGTACGCCACTACGGCTCTGTACCAGTGATTACAACCGTTTTGCCAAGCGTTGAAGACTACAAAGGACTTCCGCAAAACACACCGGCAGAAATCTTTACTCAGATTGCCAAAGACCTGTTACTTGCGGCCGACAAATTGCCCGTATCGATTACGGCAAGCGAAAAAGGGCGCGTCTCAAAGGCTGCGGCTCAGGCTTTGATTGCCAGGATTTATCTCTATCACGAAGGTTTTGCCAAACCGGTTCTTGGTCAATCGGCATGGAGCGATGGCAGCAAAACTATCGATAAAACTTATGTACAAGGATTACTCGAGTCAATCATCAGCAGTAACCAATATTCGCTGGTCAGCAACTATGCCGAGCTTTGGAGTTGGGAGAACCAAAACAACGAAGAGTCAATTCTCGAAATTCAGTATTCCGAAAAAGCCAAATCGGGCGACTGGGGCGGATGGAACATCAACGGAAACTTCTCAAGTGTATGGATTGGCCCCCGTAACCCGGTTGGCGACCCAACGGCTTACCCCGGATGGTCGTTTGCCGTTCCTTCATGGAGCCTGGCCAACGAATTCGAAAGCAGCGACCCGCGCAAAGATGTAGCCCTCTACAATGCCGATGTAAAGCTCACCAGCTATACCCACGCATTTATGAATACCGGTTACTTCAACAAGAAATATATGGCGCTTAGCACCTACATTGGAACCGGTGGCGATGCAGCCCATAACTTCCCGCGAAACTTTGTCGATATTCGTTATGCCGATGTATTGATGATGGCAGCCGAACTGTTCCTTACCGATAACCCGTCGAAAGCGTTGGGCTACTTCAATCAGGTTCGTACCCGTGCCATGGGAAATGTGGCAGCCAAAACATCGATAACCCTCGACGATATTTATCACGAGCGGCGTGTTGAGTTTGCAGGTGAAGGCTTGCGCAAATGGGATCTGCTGCGCCGTGGCAACGACTATGCTGCCCAAAAAATCAACGCAAGCTTTGTATTGCCCTCAGGTACAACCAATGCCAACGACTTCCTTGGACGTACGTTCAAAGCTGAAACCTGGGGTATGTTCCCTATTCCGGCAGGCGAAATCCGCAACACCAACCAAGGTTCGCTTTCACAATTTGTACCTGCCTACAAATAATTAACCCTTAACGATTTAAATACGAAAAAAAAATGGGAAAATTAAGATACTTCAAATTCTTTGCAGCAATGTTTGCAGCTTCAGTGCTCTTCTTTGCCTGCGACCCGCAACTGGACGATAAACCGGATATTGGGCAAGCGCCAACCGATGCGCAAGTCGATTTCACCATCACTCCGGGAAGCAACGATTTCAATTTCACTATTGCCAATACATCATCCGTTACCGGTATTGCAACCTGGGATTTAGGAAACGGCAGCAAAGCCTCTACCACAGATGTAACAGGTTACTATCCCCTTCCGGGCGATTATACCATTACACTGACTTTGGTTACCCGTGGCGGTACTGTGAAAAAAAGCAAAACGCTGACAACAACTAAAACCGATTACTCCATCTTTACCGACGCTAAATTTGTTTTGCTTAGCGGCGGAATCAACGCGGCTGACGGAAAAACATGGGTACTCGACAGCCTATCGAAAGGCCATATCGGTGTAGGGCCTGCCGGTAGCGTAGGAACCGAATGGTGGAGCGCCGACCCGCTTGCCAAACAGGGAGTAAAAGTGCTCTATGATGACAAATTGAACCTGAAGATCACAGGTTTTGCCGCTACTTATACCAACAATGGTAAAAGTTATGTGAAGAGCAATGTGGTAGATAAAACGCCTCAATACTCCAATCCAACCGCATTGGATGGTGACATAGTGGTTGATTATACCCCAACACCAGGAACTTGGTTTGTACAGGAAAAGAACGGGAAAGTATACCTTTCGCTCAACGGTCAAACCCCAATTTTCCCATGCTTCGACACCGGAGCTAAAAATGGCGAATATGAGATCCTAAAATTGGAAGAAAACCTGCTCGAATTGGTAGCTACCGGCGACGACGGCAATGCATGGCATTATCAGTTGATCCCACAAGGTTATGTGAAACCCACTGTTACATTCGATGTTAATGTGGTTACAACTGCCAACGTCAACGAATATGCAGTATCGCTGAAAAATATCGTTATCCCCGATGGCCTTTCAATTACTAAACTTGCCGTTGACTTTGGCGATGGCACAGTAAAGGAAGGTGCCGACTATCAGGCTGTCGTATCAAACACTTACATGAGGGCCGCACCATACAGCCTAAAGGTTACTGTAACTACCTCGAACGAAACCATCGTGAAAACGCAAACCGTTCAGGTAGCGGCCAACCACCCGTCGTACGTACCGTTCCTGCTCGATATGATGGTTACTTACAACGATTTCAGTGAAGTGGCTATGGCCCCGGTAAACGGACAAGACTGTGCCGTTTCAATTGTCGACAACCCATCGAAAGTATATCCAAACAAATCGTCGAAAGTTGCCTTCTATAGCAAAACCAATCAGGATTGGGCCAACGCTTACATGCAACTGGCACCGGGCTACCGTTTCGACCTTCGTTTGCAACACATCTTCAAAGTGATGGTTTATGGCAAAGCAGGGCAGAAAATTTTGTTGAAGCTCGAAAATACCGACCGTGGCGGCAATGCATGGCAAACCGGTACTGCCGACCTTATCTATACGATTCAGAAAGATGATACCTGGGAAGCTGCCACCTTCGATTTCAGCGGTGTATCAGCCGGCTGGAACTGGACCGGTGACATTTACACCTCGAACATCGTAACCGATTCAAACTTCAATCATGGTTTCTACAATGTGATACGCATCATGTGCAATCCGGACAACGAAGTTGGAACACATTCTTTCTATTTTGATGACCTTTCAGGTCCTCATGTCGAGGGCTTAAAATCAGCACAAATCAACAAATAGAAAGCTTTAGGTAAATAGCTCAACACTGCCCGTTTCAAATATGCGGGCAGTGTTTTTTTCGCAAATATTAAATATTCATGACAACACATCAGGCTTACTTCATCAAAGGGCTCCTTCCCTTTCTTCTCGCGCTGACCATTTTTGCCTGTACTGAAAGCACCAATACAACCGGGAATGAAATGGAAAAGAGAATTGAACAACTGCTTAAACAGATGACTATCGAAGAGAAAATGGGTCAACTGTCGCAGATTGAACCCTCCTTTCCTGACAATGAAGAAAAGGTCAAAGAAGCTGTACGCGAAGGGCGCTACGGCTCCTTCCTGAATATTTCAGGGGTCGAAAAAATCAATGAACTTCAACGGATAGCCGTCGAAGAAAGTCGATTAAAAATTCCGCTGCTTATCGGTCGGGATGTGATTCACGGATACCGCACAATCTTTCCTATCCCCCTTGCAATGGCCTCATCGTGGAACCCCGAACTGGTGAGAGAGGCCTACCGTATTTCATCCATCGAAGCTGCCTCTCAAGGTATACGGTGGACTTTTGCACCTATGATTGACATTACCTGGGATCCGCGCTGGGGGCGAATTGCCGAAGGTTGCGGCGAAGATCCCATTCTCGCCTCGGCGATGGCTGAGGCAATGGTCAAAGGGATTCAGGGGGAGAACCTGACCGACCAAACTGCTGTCGCTGCCTGTGCCAAACACTTTGTCGGCTATGGCTTTGCCGAAGGCGGACGCGATTACAGCACCACCTATATTCCCGAGCCCCTTCTCCGCGATGTAGTGCTTAAACCTTTTAAAGCCGCCAAAGAGGCTGGTGCCCTCACTTTTATGTCGGCCTTCAACGACTTGAACGGGGTCCCCACCTCCGGAAACCAATTTACGCTACGCAAAATTCTCCGTGATGAATGGCACTTCGATGGAATGGTCGTAAGCGATTGGGGATCTATAGAAGAAATGATTAACCACGGCTTCTGTTCCGACCGCAAAGAGGCTGCCCTCAAAGGCCTTCGTGCCGGAGTCGATATGGAAATGTCGGGCAGTACATACTACGAAAATATCCAGAGACTGCTCGAAGAGGGAAAACTACAGCAAAAGCTTATCGACGATGCCGTGCGCAACATCCTCAGGGTTAAAATGAAACTTGGGCTTTTCGACCATCCCTATGTCGACCCCAAGCTGGAACAACAGATACTCTCACCCGAGTTTCTGGCCCATGCCCGCAAGGTGGCACGCCAAAGTGCAGTATTGCTGAAAAACTGCAATAAAACATTACCCATACAAAGCGCCACAGGATCGGTGGCCGTGATTGGCCCTCTGGCCGACTCGCCCCGCGACCAGTTAGGCACATGGGTTTTCGATGGGAAAGCCGAAAATGCAATAACCCCACTGGCAGCTATCCGCGAAACCATTGGGAGCGACCGAGTCCATTTTGCTCAGGGGTTAAGATATAGCCGCGACAAGGGGCACGATGGATTTGCCAATGCAATAGCCGCTGCCCGTCAGTCAGATGTCACTCTTTTCTTTGCCGGCGAAGAGTGGATCCTCTCAGGCGAAGGACAATCAAGGGGCGAAATCAACCTCCCGGGTGCACAGCAAGAATTGATTGAAGCATTGGCACAAACAGGAAAACCATTGGTGGTCATCGTCATGGCCGGTCGGCCACTCGCTATCGGCCAAACGGTCGAATTGGCAGATGCCGTACTTTATGCCTGGCATGGCGGCACCATGGCGGGCCCCGCAATAGCCGACCTTCTTTTTGGGAAAGAGTGCCCTTCCGGGAAATTGCCGGTCACTTTTGTCAAAGGCTCCGGACAAATCCCCTTTTATCATTATCATAAAAACAGCGGAAGGCCGGCTACACCCGGCTCGTGGACCCCAATCGACAGTATTTCGGTCGAAAACCCGCAAAGCTCGCTCGGATACAAATCATTCCATCTCGATTACGGCTACACACCCCTCTTTCCGTTTGGATATGGTCTTAGTTATACTACTTTTGAATATCACAATCTTTGGCTGTCGTCCGACGGGCTGACCAACGGGGGCTCCCTAACGGTAAAAGCATCGGTAACCAACAGTGGCGACCGCGATGCCGACGAAGTGGTACAATTGTATATTCGCGACCGCTTTGGATCTGTTACCCGACCGGTAAAAGAGCTGAAAGGGTTCAAGCGGATAGCCCTGAAGGCCCGCGAAACCGCTGAAGTATCTTTTGTCCTGACTCCGGAAGATCTTGAATTCTTCGACGGACAAAAGATGATAACCGAACCGGGCGATTTCGATGTATGGATTGGCCCCAACTCCTCGACAGGCATCCATGGAGAATTTAAATTTTATTAAACCATCAATAACTACAAGTATGAAGATTAGCATCTTATCATTAATTCTGGGCACATTGGCCTTCAGCGGTTGCGCAAAGGACCCGGACAGCGCCCCTCCGGGCGAGAAACCGGGAGGTGGTACCACCACTGGCGAATATACCCTCGTTTGGAGCGACGAATTCAATTATACCGGTCTGCCCGATAACTCGAAATGGAGTTACGACACCGACGGCAATGCCGGAGGCTGGGGCAACAACGAAAAACAATATTATACCAAAGAACGGCTCGAAAATTCGGAAGTTAAGGGGGGCATGCTCTTTATCAACGCCATAAAAGAAAATTACCAACCCGGGTTTAACTACACTTCGGCCCGTCTGGTTACACGGACAAAAGGCGACTGGCTCTATGGCAAAGTGGAGGTGCGGGCCAAACTACCCGATGGCCGCGGCATGTGGCCGGCTATCTGGATGTTGCCTACCGACTGGGCTTATGGAAACTGGCCGGCCAGCGGCGAGATTGATATCATGGAAAATGTCGGTTACGACCCTTATGTCATTGTTGCGTCGGCTCATACCCAAGCTTATAACCATGTACAGGGAACACAAAAAAGTGCCACCACCCGCGTAAACGATTGCTATACCGCATTTCACAACTATATACTCGAATGGGAGGCCAGCGAATATCGCATTTACATTGACGATAAGCTCCTTTTTACCTTCAAAAACGAGGGCAAAGGGTTTACCGTATGGCCATTCGATAAACGGTTTCACCTGTTGCTCAATGTTGCCGTTGGCGGAAACTGGGGCGGTGCCCAGGGCATCGACGACACCATCTTTCCACGCACCATGGTGGTCGACTATGTAAGGGTTTACCAAAAGAAATAGCATCCTTCATCATCTGGTTAATTACCTGTTATCAACGAAGAAAAGCTGCACGGTTTTACCGATGCAGCTTTTCAATTTTATAGTGACGCCTTCGCCGAATATTGTTCCGAGACGGAGTAAGAGCTTAGTTTTGTGGAACAATCAATTCCAACATTCCCGGAGTACTGTAAGTCAAATAAGTACCATACTGGTCGTTATAGACAAGATAGACCTCTACATCGCGAAGCTGGCCCAGCAACTGCTTGCTTTTATCGACACCCAATACCATGAAGGTGGTAGCCAAAGCATCGGCTGTAATACAATCGTTGGCCAGTACGGTAGCGCTCAGCAGGGTATTTCGTGCCGGGTAGCCGGTATGCGGATCGATGGTGTGCGAATATTTCACCCCATTCTCGACATAAAATTTACGATAGTTGCCCGATGTAGCCAATGATTTATTGCGAAGTTCGACAACAGCTTCCAAATCTTCGCCCGGCGAGAAGTTATTGTCCTGAGGTTTATCTATCCCTATCCGCCAAAAGTTGCCCGAGCTGTTTCTTCCCGTTCCGCGCACTTCGCCACCCACTTCAACCAGATAGTTCTGAACCCCTTTGGCTGCCAGAAAATCACAAATTAAATCGACAGAATAGCCCTGTGCCAGTGCATTGGCATCCAGCATCACTTCAGGGTAATCTTTCTTCACTTTCCGGCCTTCAAGTTTTACCTTGTCCATACCCACATATTTCAACAACGACTGGATGTAAGCCGAATCGTGTTTGGCCACCGGGCCATTGCTAAAGCCCCATGCCCGCACCACCGGGCCAACAGTCATATCGAATGCCCCGCCCGACAATTGATAGATTTCATCGGCCTTATTGTAAACGGTCACAAACCAGTCATCGGCCAGTACAGTGGTGTCGTTGCGGTTAATCTTCGAAATAATGGAAGTTGAATCGTATATCGACAGTGACTTGTCAAATACTTTCAGCAACGAATCAATCGAACGGCTGTAATCGCGTTGCTGGTCATCCTGATACGTGATATGATAGGTGGTTCCCTGCGCTGCACCGCCAACCATAATATATTCTTTTTGAGGGGCGCTGCAGCCAACAGCCAATAGCAAGGCAAACAAACCTAAACCATTGAGGCATCTTTTCAAATTTGACATATCGTTTTAAATAACAGTTTCACCTGCAAAAATAACCAAATCATTTCCGGTTGGCCTTTCATTGTACAACAATTGTCTGAAAAAAAGAGAAGCTTGCACTGCACGTGCAAGCCTCTCAAATGTTGACTGCAGATTCATCTTCGAAAGAAAAGTGTACCTGCCTGAAGTCTCTGGATTAATACAACCCACTCACGGTCATATCCTTCGGATAGGTGACACTAAATTTTAACGGGACCGATATCTTTTCGCCGGGCTGAAGTTTCAGCTTCCAGGTAATAATGCCTTCGTTGTCCACTTCGCTGTCGCCACCTTTGGGTGCAATCGGCTCAATTTTAATCTTTTCGTTACGCGAAACCGGGAACTGGTCCTTCAACTCCAGTTCAACCGCTTTGCCTTTGCTGTTGGTCACCTCTATGGTATATTCATAAAGTACCTTGTTTTCTTTCGACAACATACCGGCATAATCGGTAAACTTATTCTCCAGTTTACGTTCGATTTTAACTCCCTCGTCAACGCCTAACGAAAGCTCCATTTTATCGCCCGAAGTAATACTCTGGCCAATAAAACTGTTGCCAACCAATCGTTGGTCAAGAAAAACTGACATTGAGCCACTCAGCATCGGGAAGCTAAAGGGATTTTTTACCGTAGCTTTCAGAAAAGCCTGCTGAACCATCTTTGGAGCGGTAAACCAGGCCAATTCGGCATCGGCATCGGCAGCAGCCACCTGCACCCGGTGAGGCTTGCCATCGGAAATAATATCCACTTTACGCGGAAACACAAAACTAAATGAGGTGCTCTCTTCGCGAACAACAATCGTTTCGAGCAGACTGGCATCGGCCACCGGAGCAGGTGCCGGCATCGCTTCATCGCTGTAGCCCCTGACTGAAATATTCTGAGCCGACTTCATCATATAAGGTCTTGGCTGCCATGCATCGAGATACCACCCTGTAAGCTTAGGGGGATTCCCGTAAACAAACGGACGGGCAGTCGATATTTCGATATTGGCCTGACTCCAATCTTCACCTGTCGATTGCCAAATGGTGGCAAAATAGGTGAAACTCATCTTCGCAACAGCCGAGGCTGCTCGAATTTCGTACTGTGGGGCCCAGCCGCTCTGCAGTGTGATATAAGACAAACCAACCGGGACACTACTTTTGTCGCTGGCCGTCTGCAACCTGACTATAATATTCTTACAGCTTCCCGTTCCGGGCGACAGGTTACCCAATTCGCTCTCGACAACCGCTTTTCGGTCGTTCAATTTTTTGATCTCCCCATCAATGGTTGCCATGCGGCCATAGTTCTCCATCAGCATTTTTTCGAGATAGCGGGTGTGTGCCTCCATATCGGTTGCTGTAACCCGCTGGCTATTGGGAAATGGATTGGTGCGCTGATAAAAGTCGTTCGATGAGGCAATCACCGATTTACGATTGTTCGCTTCGTTTATCTGGCGGTTCAGTTCATCGAGCTGCGATTGCAGTTTCTGCACTTCCGGTCTTTCCGTATCTTTCAGCAACGCATCTTCAATGACCACCTCCGATATCGTCACATCGTTCTGGCCAGGCAATCCGATTTGCAGCGATTCGTTCACCAGCCACGACGTAAGTTTAGGAATACGAATAATGTTCTCGCCTCTCTTTAATTCTACCGTCATCTCTTTTTCAATCAAAGCACGGTCGGTAAAAACGGTCACCTTTTTAATGGCTGCACGGGGCTCAATATTTTCGGCAACGGTAACCAGGGGAAAAAGCATTCCGGCAACAGCCAAAAGCATTACCCATTTTTTAGTTGAATCAGCTCTGTTCATCTTTCTGTCGATTTTATCCTGATTTATAAATTTCATTCTGTTACACAACAACCATCCACAGCAAAATCCATTCCGTTTTATACTTCTTATCCCAGATCCTTTTTTTCGCATCACAAATTACAATATAACACCTTGATTGGCAATAGTCGAATTATTTTGAAATTTCAACTTTAATCTGTCCCGACCGAACACATAGCCTCCATAAACCACCCGGCCGGGCGTTAGTTTTGGAAAATAAAAAATAGGGAAAATATTTTACTTGGAATATTTTCCATTATATTTGGAAAATATATAAGGAGAAATATTTTCCAATCCGTCCCAAGATGAAAGAAGAGATCCTGCAAACCGCGCTCGAACAGTTTTTAAAGTATGGCATCCGCAAGATAACCATACAAAAGCTGGTTGAACCGATGGGTATATCGACCAAAACCGTTTACAAATCCTTCAAGAACAAAGAGGAATTGCTGGAAGATGTATTGCAGCTATTTTATAATCAACAATATCAAATTTTCAAAAACATTGCCACAGTAAACAGTTCGGTCGTTATTTTGTTCGATGCCTGGGCCAAAGGGCTGGAAATGGAATATGGGGTCAACAAGGTTTTCTTTCAGGATCTCCATAACTATTACCCCGAACTGGAACTGAAAGCAGAAACAAGTATCAGCACCAAATACTGGGAACAATTACAGCAAATTATCCTTCGCGGTATCGATGAAGGTGTTTTCATTCCCGGAATCGTTCCCGAGATTGTATTGGAATCGATGGCGGTCCTTTTTACGACCATCGTACGTAGCAATCAGTTCAAAAAGTTCAACCGTCCACCCGAGGAGATTTTGTTTAACACCCTTGCCCCGATGGTAAGGGGCATTTGTACTGAAAAGGGGATAAACGAACTAAACAGCCATATATCGTCAACCCATTTTTATCAACAATCAAAATAAATTTTAATATCCATTTAGCAATTAAACAATTATGAAGAAGAAAATTTTATTCCTTTCAGTAGCTTTTATGCTTATCCTTTCGTTAGGGGCCACAGCTCAACCCAAAACAGGTGGCGATTACTTTGCCGGCAAATGGGATGTATTGGTCAAAGGTACCCCTAATGGCGATGCGCAAATGATTTTTATCCTCGAAAAGAAAGATGCCACGATGACCGGTGTCGTGCAGGATACTACCGGTGCAGAGATCTCAAAAATCAGCAGTGCCGATCTAAAGGAAAACTCGCTTACCGTCTATTTCAATGCCCAGGGTTACGATGTGTACCTGATGATCGACAAAAAAGACGATACCCATGTTACCGGTAACCTGATGGGCATGTTCGATGCCGAAGGCAAACGGATGGAAGAGGGCAAATAGGCTTTGGCACCATATCTGGCGCACGCTTGCGTTATTTTTTGACAACTTTTGGATACAGCATAAAAAGCCTTTTTTAGTTTTTAGACATGATTAGCATGCTTCATGGCCCGGAGTCGTTGTATTGACGGATTCCGGGCCTTTGTTTTTTTGCGCTGCAAACCACCTTCATTTTCCTGAACCGGCCAGACTTTTAACGGTCAACCACTTTCCTGCAGGCTGTGCGCCAACACCATTATCCACCACAAACCAGGAACAGCAAACAATCAATAAAGGAATATGTTAACAAAATAGCACTACGGCATAAAATCATCAATCAGCAAATGCAATATTCAGCCCAACAGCTGCAATACCTGATATCAGTCCAAAAAAAAGGAACCAACATTATGAAAAATAAAGAAAGCAGGCGCAACACTTTGAAAAGTGCCTGATTTTTAGTAAATTATTGCCTCACAAAAAATATCCCTTTTTTATTTAAACGACTATGAAAAGGTTACTTGTTTTGCTGATTATGGGCTTTTCCAGTTTGTTGGTATTGGCCCAAAAAGAGAGTGGCATTGTCTATTCGGAACACGATGCCATCGGTAAGACCCGCGCCCTCTGGGCTGCAATGATTCAAGGCAACAAAGAAAAGTTCTGTAGTTTCTTTGCCGATACAGTTATGCTGGTTCAAAACGATAAAAGTTCAACCCAACTTAAAAATGAGATGGGTGGATTTGTCGATTTCTGGAAAAGATTTACAAAAGCCGAGATTAAAGACAATCCTCCGGCTTATCCCGATGCCATCGATTATAAACCGGGAGGCCTTTGGGTGCAGGATTGGATATTGTGTACCGGAAGGGACACCATGTCGGGCATCAACCTGAATATGCCCTGTCATAACCTCTACCGGTTCAATCAAGAGGGGAAAATATCCCTGCTGATTCAATATTATCAGGAAGAGCAGTTTAACGAAATGTTCAGGAGTCAGCAAACCCGCGAGAATGGCAAAATCTATAAAAACCATCCTCTTATTGTCACAGTAAGGAAAATGATAAATGCCCTTTGCGATGAAGATATCGAGAAATATCTTGGCTACTTTACCAAAAAAGCAACCTTTTGGGACAATACAATGAAGTATAACGACAAAGGCATGACCGTGGAACAGGAAAGGGCAATGTGTAAAGATTTTTTGACTAAATATTCCGACATTCGTTTCGAACAGGTAGGCTATCCCGATTGCCTCTATTACGACGAGGGAAACTCATGGATAGTAATGTCTTGGTGGACAATAAAATACAAAAATCGCGAAACAAAGGAAGAGATATCAGCCCCCATCATGTTAACCCACAACTTTAATGCTGACGGCAAAGCCACCGGCGAGGGAGCCTTCTATAGTCCAATCATCATGCAAAAATAAATCTCAGGTTCCATTATCGCAAAGGCAGCTAACCCCTCGGGCGAACTGCCTTTTTTTTGCCCTTCCCCTTTTTCGTCCGATAGCCCGATTCGAAAGCGACATCGACTTTTTAAGCTGTAAATCAAACTACTACAATATCTCTACTTCAATATATTTATCAACAACCAGCCATATCTCCAACCATAACACCTCATCCGGCACCTATTATGGCACTGTTCGCACCGTATCATCTCTGTTTTTACCGTGTATCTTCTCTGTATTATCTGTGTTGTAGAACACACAATATACACACAATATACACACAAGATACACACAAGATACACACAAGATAC
>CAYOJD010000038.1:0-24381 GCA_964404205.1 uncultured Prolixibacteraceae bacterium | reverse complement strand
AGGCCATCTATCGGTATTTACCGTGAAGACGGCACCGGGCTGACCGCCGATGAAAAGACCGCCCAACAACAGCGGGTTGAATATCGAAAGGTCGTAAGCAGCCGAGAAATCCTGAATCGATGCGGTTGCAATTTTTACCGCTTTCTGTCCTTCGGCAAGTACCGGAACATTTTCGTTGTAGAAAAGTGTATCCCCAATCTGTTTTACACCGTCGCCGGCCAGTTTACCCAACCAGATGCGAATCTCTTCCATATAGGCGGCCAGAAGGGCCATAGCGGTCAAAGCGGCCGAGCCAATGGCAAAACCTTTGCCGGTAGCTGCGGTTGTATTTCCAAGCATATCGAGGGCATCGGTACGCTGACGGACTTCTTTGGGCAATTCAGCCATTTCGGCATTGCCGCCTGCATTGTCGGCAATCGGCCCGAAAGCATCGGTCGCCAATGTGATACCAAGAGTTGAAAGCATACCTACTGCAGCAAAACCGATACCATATACCCCCATTGCAAAATTGGTGAAGCCTCCGGCAAAACCGAAAGCCCCAAGGATGGCAATCACGATAGTTACTACCGGAATCCAGGTAGAATACATCCCAATGGCTATCCCTTCGATGATGGTGGTTGCAGGGCCTTGCAGCGTCTGCTTGGCAATCCCTTTGGTTGGACCGTATTCGTCAGAAGTATAATATTCAGTTCCCTGACCGATAACCACACCGGCTACCAGGCCAAATACAGATGCGATGGCGACACCCCAGGTTACCCAGCCTAAAGCGGCCATGCCAAAGATTACGGCAAGTACCAGTACAGAGCTACCTCCGGTTCCAAGCAACAGTGCATTCAACAGGTTTTTCTGACTAGCCGATTCTTTGGTACGGACCAGAAAGATACCGGCAATCGAAAGCAGAATCCCTACGGCAGCAACAATCATTGGCGAAATAACGGCCTGAATCTGTTCATTGCCTACAATTCCGGGGAGAGCGGCACCTAAGGCTGCTGTGGCCAGAATTGAACCACAATACGATTCATAAAGGTCGGCACCCATACCTGCAACGTCACCTACGTTATCGCCTACATTATCGGCAATGGTGGCAGGGTTACGCGGGTCGTCTTCAGGGATACCAGCTTCAACTTTACCTACAAGGTCGGCACCTACGTCAGCAGCTTTGGTAAAAATACCGCCGCCTACACGTGCAAAGAGCGCCTGTGTGGATGCACCCATACCAAAAGTCAGCATGGTGGTGGTGATTTCAATCATTTTGGTATGGTCAGTTGTTCCGGGATGTACAAACTTCAGCCCAAGAAAGGTGAGGCCGTTTTGCATGTGCTCGGCAGTATAGACCAGTTTGGTCAGAATCAGATACCATGCAGAGATATCGAGCAAACCAAAACCAACGACTACAAGGCCCATTACTGCTCCACTGCGGAAAGCAATTTTAAGCCCTTTGTTCAGCGATTCGGAAGCTCCCTGCGCCGTACGGGCCGAAGCACTCGTTGCTGTACGCATACCCAGGTAACCACAAAGCCCTGAAAAGAAACCTCCGGTAAGGAAAGCTACCGGGACAAATGGGTTCTGCACCCCAAAATAGGCGAGAACGGTTAGGATGATTACCAGAATAATAAATACTTTACCAACCACTTTGTATTGGCTCGATAGATAAGCCATTGCCCCTTCTTTGACATATTGGGCAATCTCTTTCATTCTTGCAGTACCTTCAGAATATTTCATCAGGTCTTTGAAGAAATACCAAGCAAATAAGAGTGCGATGAGTGATGAGGCTGGAATCAGCCAAAACAAAGAATCAATCATGTCATAAAAATTGTTAGTTTGTTAAATCAAATATTGAAAGCAAAAGAAACCTGTTGATAATAAATTTATTGCGACTCGTATAAAAGAGTTTTAAATTGTACGTAAGAGGCAAATAATTTTTATCGATCTCAATCTTCCAAACCGCTCCAAAAATATCAAATAATTTGAATTGCCCTCCACAAAAAAAAAGATTGATATCTACAATTGCTTATTTGGAATGAACTTAAAGTTTTGGGGATGTTTCAATCTTTTATCAGATATTTGCCGGAAAATTAAATATCAAATCGATAACCTTGTCGATGAATCGTTTATTGGCAAATAACAAGTTGGATTAATGAAGCGTATCCTTTTTGTCTGTCTAGGGAATATATGTCGCTCGCCGGGTGCTGAGGCCATTATGAACCACCTGATTGAAAAAGCCGGGATAAAAAAGCAGTTCGTGTGCGACTCTGCCGGTATTATTGGTTATCATGCCGGCGAAATGGCCGATTCACGTATGAGGGCGCATGCTTCGCGCAGGGGGTATAAGGTTACCTCCATTTCGCGACAGGTAATCCCATCCGATTTTGACCGGTTTGATATGATTGTCGGGATGGATGGACAGAATATTCTGGACCTTCGGTCAATGGTCCGTTCGGATGAGAAACTGGCTAAAATCGTCCGGATGACCGATTTCTGTACCCGTCATCAGCTAAACGAAGTGCCCGACCCTTATTACGGAGGAGCCGATGGGTTCGAACTCGTCCTTGATATTCTGGAAGATGCCTGCGCCGGTTTGTTGAAACAGTTGCAACAACGCTGAAGCAGCCTTTACTGAGGTAAAATTACTTTAACCTTTTACACTCCTGCATTTTCGCAGAGCCTGTCGACGACAATTGGCAGTTTTTTGTCTACGTATATATGGACAAGCACCTGAAAAACAGTTTGGTTGTTGGGGATATCTTTCTCCATTTCTATTGTCATCACCTGTATCCTGAAAGCCTGAAATACTTTTTCGAGGGTTTCGATTGAAATATTACCTGGTCCGGTTATCTCGAAACGCTTGTAATTTTTGGGTTTGAAAATCTTCTTTTCGAAAGTCTCGAAGATCATCAGTACCAGTAAGACAATAAAGGCAGCGATGATTGCCGCATAAAACATACCGGCACCAATGGCCAGGCCAATGGCCGAGACCGACCAGATGGAGGCGGCTGTAGTGAGCCCGCGAATGTTTACCCCCATCTTAAGAATGGCTCCGGCACCCAGAAACCCAATTCCCGAAACCACTTGGGCTGCAATACGACCCGGATCCCCGTTGCGAAAGTTCTCGAACTGCTGAGGGATAAATATGGAGATAAGCATCAGTAATGTTGAGCCTAAACAAATCAGGATATGGGTGCGTAACCCTGCCGGCTGGCGATGGGTTTCGCGTTCCAGCCCGATTATGGTTCCAATTGCAGTCGAAACAATCAAGCGAAGCACAATAGTCGATTGATCGATCGTATTGCTGTTAATAATCTGGTTGATTGAATCCATAGTCGGTAAGTAGTTGTTTTGTTGGTTGTTATCTATTTATCGGCTTTGACCACATAAACTTGCCCGGTTTCGTATCGGGTAACCCGAACCTTTTCGCCTTGCGAAATAAAGGCTCCTTCGGTTACCGCATCGTAGATTTCGTTGTCGACAGTAACTTTTCCCGATGGACGAAGTACGGTTTCTGCTACCCCGGTTTTTCCAACAATCTCGGGAGCAACCTGCTCAACTCCAATATAGCCTTCGCTGGTTTGCTGGGTGGTATGGAGTGCCAGATGGCTGAAAACCCCTTTTTGGGCGGCAAAAAGCTTCGAACTGGCCCATATCGAAAGGAAGAACGCCGATGTTACGGCAACCAGCACAGTCGTTACCGAGATAAAGGCATCGACAGGATCAACGGCTTCGAAGTTAAATTTTACATTATTCAGAAGGCTTAGAATCAGGCCGCCAAGGGCCAGTATAATCCCCGAAATCCCGGCAATGCCAAATCCGGGTATCACAAATATTTCGGCGGCAATCAATATGAGTCCAATAACAAAAGCCAGTATTTCCCAGTGTTCGGCCAATCCTTCGAGATAAAGGGGGGCAAAGAAGAGTACTGCAGCAGTGATGGCTACACCCAGCGGAAAGCCAATACCCGGAGTTTGCATCTCGAAATAGATGCCGCCAATGATGGCCATAATCAGTAATCCTGAAACAACGGGGTTAACCAGAAAGCCAATGATTTTATCGAGCAGGGTGGTTTTGTATTCGCTTATGGTATATGCTGAAATGCCGGCCTTCTCGATAACATCTTGTACATCAGTGCGTATTCCTTCACAAAATCCATATTTGACGGCTTCGGTGGGTGTCATGGTCAATACCTTTCCCGAATCGATAATCCCTTCGATATAAATGCTTTCGTCAACCATTGCTTCGGCAATATGCGGGTTGCGGCGCCACTGGGTTATGGTATCGTTTCCGTTTACCACCGTAACTTTGCCCTGCGCTTCGGCTGTCGAGCGCATGATGGAGCGCATGTAGCTCTGGTATTTGTCGGGCATTGGCTCACCGGTTTGGTTTACTACGGTGGCTGCCCCTATATTTCCCCCTTCGCGCATATAAATACTGTCGCAGGCAATGGATATCAATGCCCCGGCCGAGGCGGCGTTGTTGTCAACAAAGACATAAACGGGAATAGGGCAGTTCAGAATTTTGGTACGGATAGAGTCGGCATCGAGTACCGTGCCGCCGTAAGTGTTCATACGGATGACAATCAAATCGGCTTTCATCGATTCGGCTTCAGCGAAGGCTTTTTGTGTCTGGCGCCAGATTCCGGGGGCTATGTTTTCGCGAATATTGAACAGATAGACAACTTTTTCGCCTGAAGTTACTGTTTCAGATGATGCCCAAAGCGTGTTTAGGCTGAAAATGCAGATAAAGAGTAAGGTTACACTGCGCATGGGTTTTATCTTTTTTCTAAAGTTCCAAATTTTCGTTGTATTTCCAAAACAATTCCAATCCTTTTCGCTTCGATTCATCAAAAACATAAAATATATTCTCTGTAAAATAGTTATCCAGCCTGTAATTGGGATAAAGTTGCTGGTATTCATCGATTACCTGAGGAATATTTTCGATTCCGAATTTCAGGATTTCATTAAATTGTACAATAAGTTCTTTCTCAACGGGCTTGTTGGCCACCCAGCAGGCAAACACAAAATCGAGACCTGTCATCACTTTCCATATTTCGCCCAGATCATACAAATAAGGGAAACGGTTTTCGTGTTCGAAAACGCGGTCGCCAATAATGACACCAGCTGTAGTTCCATGAATATCATTGTCGATATACCCCTCAGCTCCGTCAACCCATACCGGTGAAATATTCCAGAAATGTTTGGCCAGTATTTTTATCAGTCTGACTGATGTTCTTGATTGGTAGTCGAGTACAATCCGTTCGATCTGTTCAACAGGTGATTCGCTGACCAGAACAACCGTGCGAACTTTTCCCGAAGAGGCGATACAATAGTCGGTAATAATATTGGCACCGCTAATTTTTGGGATAGCGGCAACAGGAACCAGTCCGATATCAACCTGATTGTCCATCAGTTTCGAGGCGCAAACCGATGGAATGTCAAGCGATAGTTCGAAGTTGTTGCGCAGCGGTGAATGTTGTAACCCGAAGACAAACGGTTTGGAATTCAGGTAGGATACTGATGATATTTTAAGCTTTGACATTGTTATTGGTTGAAATGAGTGGTCAAAAGTAGTAAAGAAAACGGTGGTGAAAGATGAATTTTTACATCCAATTACCTATCTGTTTTATACGTATAACAAGAAAAATCGATTCGTTGGCGATGGTTATCATTCTTCACCCTATTTTGTTAATTTTGCCCTTTGTTGAATAAATGTTGTGAATGATATGGAATTACAAATATTGACTGCCATTTCGCCTGTGGATGGGCGTTATCGCGATAAAGTGGAGGAGTTGGGCGACTATTTCTCCGAATATGCCCTAATCAAATATCGTGTATTCGTTGAAATCGAATATTTTATCTCGCTTTCTGAGATTCCGCTGCCGCAGCTTGCCACATTCGATACGGCTAAAATCAAACCACTTCGTGAGATTTATGAACATTTCACGGTGGCCGATGCGCAGCGTATCAAGGATATTGAGAAAGTTACCAATCACGATGTGAAGGCAGTCGAATATTTCATCAAAGAGAAGTTCGATTTACTTGGTTTGGAAGTTTTTAAAGAATTTATCCATTTTGGGCTTACTTCGCAGGATATCAATAATACGGCTGTGCCATGCTCGCTTCGCGATGCGATTCAGAATGTTTATACGCCTTTGGTTGATGAACTGGTGGCCAAACTGGAAGAGTTGGCTTTTGCGTGGGAAGATATTTCGATGTTGGCCAAAACACATGGGCAACCAGCTTCGCCAACGCGTTTGGGAAAGGAGATTAAAGTCTTTATCGAAAGGCTGAATGTGCAACTCGAACTGCTCAAATCAATTCCCTGTTACGCCAAGTTTGGCGGGGCCACCGGCAATTTTAACGCCCATCATGTGGCTTATCCCGAAGTCGATTGGGTCGATTTTGCCAATAACTTTGTTCGCGATGCTTTGCAGCTCGAACGTTCACAGGCTACCACTCAGATTGCCCATTACGATAACTATGGCGCAATTTTCGACAATATGAAACGGATCAATACAATCCTGATTGACCTTGACCGAGATTTTTGGACATATATCTCGATGAATTATTTCAAGCAGCAGATCAAAAAAGGGGAGGTGGGGTCATCGGCAATGCCACATAAGGTGAACCCGATCGATTTTGAAAATGCCGAAGGCAACCTGGGAATTGCCAATGCTGTTTTCGAACATCTGTCGGCCAAACTTCCGGTATCGAGATTGCAGCGCGATTTGACAGATTCAACAGTTCTAAGAAATATCGGAGTGCCTATCGCGCATACAATCCTTGCCATTAAATCGACACTGAAGGGATTAGGCAAACTGTTGCTGAACAACGAAGCCATTGAGCGCGATTTGGAAGATAACTGGAGCGTAGTGGCGGAGGCTATTCAAACCGTCCTTCGCCGCGAAGGCTATCCCAATCCGTACGAAGCATTAAAGGATTTGACCCGTGTTAACCGTAAGATTGATCGTGCTGTTATGCACGAGTTTATTGATGGATTGCAGGTTAGTGAAAAAATTAAAGCTGAGTTAAAGAAAATTACACCTCATAACTACACCGGAGTAGTCATTTAATATTATTGCCGATGAAAGGATTATTCCGCCTTTTTGGCCGGTTTTTGCCCCCATACAAATCGTACGTTTTCCTGAATATGCTGTTTAATATTCTGGGTGCTTTATTTGGGGTATTTCAGTTTATTGCCATCAGTCCGGTATTGGGTATTTTGTTTGGCACTCAGCCCGAAGTCGACAAACCTGTCAGTTGGGAATTCAATTTGGAAAGCCTGAAAGCCAATTTCAACTATCTGATTAGTGATATGAAGTTGGAATATGGGCCTGAAAATACCCTAATCTTCTTTGGTTTTTTCATTGTCGCCATGGTTCTGCTGAAAGTTGGTTTTACCTATCTGGCTATGTTTGTGATGGTGCCGATGCGGAACGGGGTTGTGCGCGACATACGCAATCAAATCTATCACAAGATATTACATTTGCCGCTCGGGTTCTTTTCGGAAGAGCGAAAGGGCGATATCATAGCACGAATGACAGGCGATGTTCAGGAGATTGACAACTCGATTATGAATTCGCTTGAAATGTTGTTCAAAGAGCCATTGATAATTATTTCTTCATTGATCGTGATGATAACCATGTCGTGGCAGCTTACCATTTTTGTCTTCCTGCTGCTTCCGGTAGTGGGATACCTGATTGGTAAAGTGGGCAAAAGCTTGAAAAAACCGTCGATGCGAGGCCAGGTGAAGATGGGAGAGTTGCTTTCTACAATCGAAGAATCGTTGTCGGGCTTAAGGATCATAAAGGCTTTCAATGCCGAATCGAGAGCTAAAGCCAACTTTGGCCGCCAGAATACTGAGTATTACAACGTGATGAACAAATTAATGTGGCGTCGTTATCTGGCCCACCCGATGAGTGAATTTCTGGGTACAATGGTGATGGTGATTGTTCTTTGGTATGGCGGTAAATTGGTCTTAAACAACGAGAGTGCACTTGCACCGCAGGATTTTATAACCTATCTGATTTTCTTTTACAGCATCATCAATCCGGCTAAATCATTTTCGACAGCTCTTTATTCGGTTCAGAAGGGATTGGCTTCGCTCGAACGTATCGACCAGATTTTACTGGCAGAGAATAATATTGTCAATCGTCCGGATGCCGTTGAAGTAAAGAGATTTTATAAATCAATTGATTATGTTGATGTTACATTCAGATACACCGAAGCCGATGTGTTGAAAAAAGTGAATGTGACGATTGAAAAAGGAAAGACAGTGGCTTTGGTTGGACAGTCAGGCTCCGGAAAGTCTACATTCGTTGACTTGTTACCAAGGTTTTACGACGTTTCCGAAGGCACTATCTTAGTCGATGGTACCGATATTCGAAACTATAAGATTGCCGATTTGCGTGGTTTAATGGGAAATGTCAATCAGGATCCCATTCTGTTTAACGACACTTTCTACAACAATATTGCATTTGGGGTTGAACATGCAACTCAGGAAGAAGTTGAGGCGGCTGCCAGAGTGGCCAATGCCCACGATTTTATTATGGCTACTCCCGAAGGATATCAAACCAATATTGGCGACCGCGGAGGTAAACTTTCGGGCGGTCAACGGCAACGGATTTCAATCGCCAGAGCCGTGCTGAAGAATCCGCCTATTCTGATTCTGGATGAAGCTACTTCGGCACTCGATACTGAATCGGAAAAACTGGTTCAGGAAGCACTCGAAAATTTGATGAAAAACCGCACTTCTGTTGTAATTGCTCACCGTTTGTCGACCATCAAGAATGCCGATTTAATTTGTGTTTTCCACGAAGGCGAGATTGTTGAGCGCGGAACGCATGATGAATTAATCGAACTGCAAGGTTATTACCATAAGTTGCATTCGATGCAGAATTTTTAACGGTCTGAAATTGCAAGAACGTATAAACAAAAAGAGATGACCGAAAGGCCATCTCTTTCTGTTTTTTAGCACAGTTGCTATTCTTTTGCCAGGCTTCGCCGAAGGGCAACCATTTTAATGGCTGTTACTGCCGCTTCGTCGCCTTTATTGCCATGTTTGCCACCGGCGCGGTCGAGAGCCTGTTGCTGGTTATCGGTAGTCAGTACGCCGAAAATGACCGGAATACCAAATCTGAGGTTTAGTTCAGTTGCTCCATAGGCCACTCCCTGACAAATAAAATCGAAATGACGGGTTTCGCCCTGAATGACACACCCCAACAGGATTACGGCATCTGCATCAGTATTTTCGGCCAATAACTGGCCCCCAAGGGTTAGTTCAAAACTTCCGGGAACATGCTTGACGATGATATCATCTTCTGAAACACCATGTTTTATCAAGGTGTCAACTGCCCCGTGCATCAGGGCTCCGGTTACTTCGTAGTTCCATTCCGAAACGACAATGCCAAATTTCATACCTTTGGCTTCAGGGACCGACTGGATATTATAATCTGAAAGATTTCTGGTTGCCATATATTTTAAATTTTTTACAAACCTACACGAAATATGTCTTTCATCAAAACGGTGGCCGGACACCTCTCGTTTCATGGTTTAAAACAAAAGTGACCCGGAATAATGCCTGTTTTAAATGTGTCGATTACCTCGCCAGAGAAATTTAATCGATAAATAACTCCTTTTTGAAGATAATCGATGGCATCGCTAACATAGAGTTCATCGGTTTTTGGATCGACTCCCAGTCCATAAAAGGGTAGACCGGTTGATTGAATAATTGGCGAAGAGGGTAGCTCTGCTGCATCAATTGCCATTCGGAAGACTCCGCCGTTGATGAAAAAGAGTGTTGATTTTGTTTTGTCGATACTCAGTTTAACCGGTTTGTCTGATGCAGTGAAACTAAAGGATTTTTCTATTGTGTTATTTATCAGGTTGATTTGTTGTAATGCTGGTTTTTTGTTGTTGCTGAGGCCACCGTCGCAAATCACCCAAAGTTTGTTGTTTTTATCGATTTGCATCGCAGAGGGTTGAATTGCAGTGGTAATTGTACCGATAATTTGGTCATTTTCGGTGTTAATCATCAAAATGGTTTGATCTGCCGACCAGCACGAGACATACAATATATTGCCATACTGGATCATATTCTCAGTTGAGGCGTGGCCGACAGTAGGGATGGAACCTGTAATCTGATTGGTTGTTGGGTCAAAAACAGTAATTGCCGACGCGTAAAGGTCTGTAATATAGGCTTTCTGCTCACTGATAAAATGGATGTACCTTGGGGAAACCAGTCCTGTGATTTTACCAGTGTATTTACCTGTTTGAATATCAATAATATAGATTCTCCCTGAGTTGTTCACGACAATATACCCTTTGTTGTTGAATAGGTACATCGATTGGGCTACATCGCCTAATGGCAATCCGTTTACATTGAAAAAAAGATCATTTTGTACCTCCTTAGTATCGGGGTTATAAAATGACAATGTTGCATTTCCATACATGAAATTTCCTTCATTGACAATAAAAAGGCCGCCATCAGTCAACTGTCCGGAGAGATCTTCGCGCTGATTTTCCATCCATTGGTCATCCTTCATACATCCTGCCAGCAAAATGGTGAGGATGATGGTTACGGCCCATATTTTAACGGTTGAGTCTGCCATTTTTTAGAAATCAATTCTGAAGAATACCGAATAGTTTCTTCCCGGCATTGGCCGTTGAAGGACTGTTCTATAATCTTCGTTAAATAAATTATTGATTTTTAGTTCAATATTATAAGTTAATTTATCTCTTTGTATAGATTTTCCCACATGAAAATTGTTCATGAAATAGGGGTACAAAACCCCCATCTCACTCTCTTTGTCGTTACTCGATGTGGTAAATCGTTCGCTGTAATAGTTCCATAGCCAGGTGGCATAATAACCTTTCGAAGATAAATTGAGAGTAAAATTTGCCGAATGTAAAGGTATGTAAGGCAACTGCTTGCCTATTGACTCATCGGCCCAGTTGCGCGGATTGTCACGATTGATTGACCTTGTATAGGCATAATTACCGTTCATCCTGATTTGAAGGTTTTTCCAATGGCCTTTTGCCCCTAAATTAAGCTCAGTACCGGTGGAATTTACTCTTCTCATATTGAAGGGTTCCCAATATCCCTGAAAAGTTGGTAGCCAGATAATCCAATTGTCGATTGCCGAAGCATAGCCTGAAACAGCATAATTAAATTCCCATTGACCATATTGAATTGCCCCGCCAAATCCAAAGTCGGTCTGCAAACCTACTTCAGCCTTAAGATTAGGGTTTCCGCCAGGTTGATAATACAAATCGTTCAGTGTTGGCTGATGGTAGTTCTTGGCGATGCTGCTTATAAGGTAAAAATTCTGCTCGAAAGGCCTCCATTCGGCAGATACCATCGGCAAAAAGGCTCTTAACTGGCCATCGGTCAGTTCCTGACGCAGAAAAAGATTTATAAAGTATTTATTGTCAATGTTTTTACTGAAATTGCCGTATAGGCTCATTTCCCATCGGCTTACATCGTAGCTGCTCTCATTTTCGTTACGCAGAAGGTTTTTGGCATCTACGGTTTGCCTATTCGCATCGATTCCTGTTGAAATGGTTATCCAGTCGAAAGTCGAATTCCAGCTTACTTTTCCATTCCAAACAGCAAATTGTGAATGGGTGTCGATTACCGTTTGGTCGCTGGTCCCGCTTATCTTATTCTTGAGCTGGTAGGCCGATTGCTGAAGGTTAAATCCGCCATTGAGGATTAGTGTACCTTTTTTATGATAATGTTTCCATTCAATGGTTGCCCTGTGCGCATCTTCCTTTTGGCGATTAATATTGCTGTTTTCTGCAGTTTCGTTGGTGAGCAGCTGGGGAATACTTCTTTCGTTGCGCTGTCCCCAGTAACGAAGGGTCAGAAAATTGCTGTTGTTGGGCCTGCTGTATATTTCCTGCAAAATGCCATAATTTTTATAATCGGCATTGCTGTTGTGCTGTGTGGGGTATAGGTATTGACCGGTTTCAGGGTCGATATCGGCAATAAATTTGTTTTTAAAAGTAAAATCGTTGGCCGAATAGTTATAGAACAATCTTGTTTGCGATTGAAGGTTTCCGTTTCCACCATTGATTTGAATAAACTCGTCGAACGAGCTAAAACTGCCGTAGCCACTTAAAGCCTTTCCCGAAAAACGATTGCCCCAGTCGGCTTTATTATTGAGTATTACTGTCCCACCCAATGCGCCGCTGCCGTTTTTCATCGAAGCAGCACCGTGCAACAGCGATACATCGTCGGTAAAATAAACCGGAATCATCGAAAAATCGACCATTCCAAGCATGGGTGAGTTCAACAGTATCCCATTCCAGCTAACTTGTGTATGCGACGGAGCCGTACCGCGAAACGAAGCGGTAGCCATCGCACCTCTTCCGTACTCTTTGATGAAGATTGGCGTGTTTTTAGCCACCAATTCCGAAAGGGATGAGGTCATTGATGTTCTCATCGAAAGGGAATCAATCTTTGAAGTCGTTTGCCCTGCTGTTTCGGCTTTTATGGCTACCTTATCGGCAAAAATCTCAACGGTTTTGATTTTGATGGTATCTTTTGTTAACTGTTGAGCAAACAGGGTCTCAGATTTTTCGATGATAATGAGCAATGTCAGCAGAAGAAATATATGAAGTCTGACTTTAATATACATTTCTTAATATATATCTTTATCAAGCAAATGAAGATCCGAAGCCCCACTTATTTCTGTCGATATTTCATTCAGCCAGCCAGCAATCTGAAAAACGGCACTCTGCACTTTGATAAAGTGAATAGAGGTCAGGGCGACAGCTGTCCCATTATCGTCAACAGCATTTGATATATCAACCAGATTGGCTTTTATTGTACTGTTGTAGTCGCTGTTGTTGTAACATTCGGCATATCCCGTTTGAAACAATCCACTTTTGACTACCCAGTTTTCAGTACCTGGTGTTGTAGAATTATCATAATAGGCATTTGGCAATTTAACCCCTGTGAAGGTAATGGCATTGCTGGTACGATATCCACTCCACCACCAGCTTTCTGATTGAAAATTGGGCTTTAATTCGCCGCTGTTTCCCTGATTATCGCTCCATGTTACATTCCCGCCATTCAGCGGTTTGTTGTAGGTTACCTGATAATGGCGTATGGTTTCAGGATGACTATACTCACTTCCCTTAATTTCGTACCATCTATCGTTGGGTTGGCCATCGTTGTTGCTGTCCTGCATTACAAATATCACACCCGGCTCTGATGCTGAACCGGGTTGCACATAGATGCACAAATCAGTACCCTCACGGTTTCTGACGGCATGATCAAAGCCTGCGACGATATAGCCGCCCCAGCCACCCAGATAGGTAAACGATTTGTTGTTTTCCCAAGGTTTTCCAATAAAATCAGAAGCTTTCGAATCGGCAGGGATCAGCGAAGCATGCTGGCCAACGCCATATACATATTCAAAGACCTTGGTGATGTATGGCGAATAAGGAGTTGTAACCACAATATCGAATGATTTGGACGCTTCTCCATCAGGTGTGATAACCTGAACGGTACAGGCATATTTACCCACTTTCTCAGGGGTAAAAACCAGTTGCCTGGCTGTTGAATAGCTTTTATTGTCGATACTCCATTTGCAGGTTGCCTCTTCAGAGAAGGTAAATTCGGGCGAAATCGTAATGGTTTGGTCTATAACAACAGAGAAACCACCGTTCGGAATTTCAAGTATAATCTCAGGTGACTTTAGTGAATCGCCAGATGAACAAGAAATTAGGATTTGATTTAAAAATAAAAAAACTGAAAGGAGCAGCAGATGTTGAAATGTTTTTTTCATACTTAAAATCAATTTTTAAATGAACAATGAATTGATTTTAAGCTAATCGGAAGTGTATGCAGCAGGAAATGGCTGTCATTGCGCTTTTATCCCGAAAGCTTAAACCGATTTTGGCTGGTCTTCTGACTTGTCCCGATTTCAGGCCGCCTTCCCATCATGATTCGAATTGACAGTGGCATGTGACCTAAAACATACTATTCTGCTTTTCAACAGAATCGGGCTTACAGCAGCGGGTACTATCCCGGAATTGCACCGGGTTCCCAATTGAGCCGATAAGGCACCAAAACTGAGCACAAAACTACTAATTTAACCGAAGCATACAAGAAAATTCATAACCGCGGACAAAAATTCTCTTTTCAAACGAGACGCTTCATTATCTTTGGATGAAATATGTAAACTGAATATGATGAATCAACTGACACAATTAAGTCCGAAAGCTGTTTGGACCTTTTTCGAAGAGATATTAACTGTCCCAAGGCCATCTAAAAAAGAAGGGAAGATTATTGCCTATCTTCAAAAATTTGCAGCCGATCGCAAGTTGCCTTGTAAAGTCGATGGCGTGGGAAACGTTCTGATATCGAAACCTGCCACCCCGGGTTATGAAGGTGCGAAGGGCATCATTTTACAAGCGCACCTCGATATGGTATGCGAAAAAAACAGTGATGTAACATTTGATTTTGAAAATGACGCAATTGTTCCGTCGATAGAAAATGGCTGGGTAAAAGCGGTTGGAACCACGTTAGGGGCTGATTGCGGTATTGGTATAGCAGCTCAATTGGCTATTTTGGATGATAAATCCATCCGGCACGGGCCATTGGAATGTCTTTTTACCGTCGATGAAGAAACGGGCCTGACCGGCGCCAAAGCATTGGAACCAGGTTTTCTTCAGGGTTCTGTCCTTCTTAATCTTGATTCGGAAGATGAAGGAGAAATTTTTATTGGCTGTGCCGGTGGTATCGATACAGTTGTTCAGTTAAAATATCGCGAAGAGCCTGTTCCGGTGGGATGGTTTGCGGCCAAAATATCCGTTTCCGGGCTGTTGGGAGGCCATTCCGGCGATGATATCAACAAAGGCAGGGCTAACGCCATTAAAATTGTAAACCGCTTTTTATACGAAACAGGTAAAAATTTAGATATCCGCCTGGCCATTTTCGAAGGTGGAAATCTCCGCAATGCGATTGCCCGTGAGGCTTATGCTGTGGTTCTGGTTCCGTCTAATCGAAAAGAAGATTTAACTATACAGTTTAATGAATTCCGGGAAGTAATAGAAAATGAAATAGTTATTTCTGAGCCTAAAATAAAACTAAAGATTGAAAGTACTGATTTACCTGCAACTGTAATTGACCAACAGACGCAGCTGAACCTTACATGGGCGCTTTACGCATCGCCTCATGGCGTACTGGCCATGAGCCAACGGATGCCGGGAATGGTGGAAACATCGACCAATTTGGCATCTGTCAGATGTAAGACTGGCCATATTATCGAAGTTGTTACCAGTCAGCGCAGCGACCTTGAAAGCAGTAAATATGACGCTGCTGCTATGGTGGAATCGGTATTTAAACTTGCCGGGGCAAATGTAACTCATGGCGACGGCTATTGCGGGTGGGCCCCAAATCCCTCTTCGGCAGTTCTGAAAGGTTCAGTCGAGCTTTATAAGGATCTTTTCGGCGTAGAACCGATTGTACGTTCAATCCATGCCGGTTTGGAATGCGGCCTCTTTTTGGAAAAATTTCCAACTCTCGATATGATTTCTTTTGGCCCAACGTTGCGTGGGGTTCATTCGCCCGACGAGCGGATTGAGATTGCCAGTGTCGATAAGTTCTGGCAGTTTTTGGTAGCCATTCTGGCCAATGTCCGATAAATAAAAATCCCGGAGCAGCACTCCGGGATTTTTATTTATAAATTGATGATAAAGATTTGAGATTTCCCTTCCCTCAGGACATCAACCGAAATGATTTGCCCCGGGCTGAATTCTTTCATCCGGTTCATATAATCGTAAATATTTCCAACTTTCTTACCGTCAATAGCTGTGATGATATCGCCTTTCTTCAGGCCTGACTTTGCAGCCACTTTGCCTGGCGTCACTCCGTCAATTCTCAGTCCGTTTTTCTCTACACCTGAGAAATCGGGCATAATACCCAGAGTAACTTTTAATGTTGTGCGTTCGTTGGTGCCATTTTTAGGGCCGCTTTCGCGATAGGTAAATTTATGTGGACGATTAGCTGCAACCGAAACAATCTTTTCTGCATACGCTATAATGTCCTTTTCGCCATCGCTGTTAATTCGGTTGAACGTGTCAAAAGGAGTGTGGTATTGCTCGTGAACACCACTGGTGAAATAGAGTACCGGAATATTTTCTGAATAAAAAGAGGCATGGTCTGAAGGGCCGTAACCATCTTCCGAAATCAGCAAATCGAATCCTGGATTCAGACTATCAATGATAGCCCGGGCTTCAATCGACGTTCCAACACCCCCAACAGTCAGATGTTTGGCTGAATCCAGACGTCCAACCATATCAAAATTAACCATTAAGCCAATATTGCCAAGTGCTACGGGCGGCTGTGCGACGAATGCTTTTGAGCCAATCAATCCAAGCTCTTCGGCACCAAAAGTGGCAAAGATGATGCTTCGTTTGTTCTTCTTTTCTTTTGCCATCTTTTCGGCCAGTTCAATAACCGCTGCTACTCCCGAAGCATTGTCGTCGGCTCCATAGTGAACTGCCGAAGTATCGGGCATTCTCGAACCCGACATGGGGCCGCCAAATCCCAAGTGGTCATAATGTGCACCAATCACAATATATTCATTGGCCAGTGTTTTGTCTTTTCCGGGAATGAAGCCCGCCAGATTGTAGGTCTTAACTTCATCGGGGAAAACTGATGCTTCGCCGTCAATAATATTTTTTTCTATAATGTAAGGTTTAAATTCTTTATTATTAGATATTTTAACAATATCTTCTAAATTATCGCTTGAATTTGAACCTAAAATTGCCAAAGCTGTTTGGGCAGAGATCATAATGACCGGAATATCATATTGCGAACTATTCTTGTCGAATACAACAGCCTTCGAAAGTGGGGTAATCGTGTCAGTGTGGTAAACAATCAGGATTCCTTTGGCATTTTGGTCGATAGCATGAAGGACTTTGGTGCGAAGGTCAGCTTGTTTCTTGTAGCCTTCAATCTTCTGCAAATCAGCCGGAAGGCCATCTAAAAACATGATCCATTGATTATCAGGCTTTAAAGATGAATAATCATCTCTGACAACGGAGTCGTTTTTCAACTTAAGTCCGTAACCTGCAAAAGCAACTTTTCCGGCAAAATTTGAGTTTCCTGAAAAGGGCAATGGTTCAAAATCTTTACCAACTTCGAATGGGTGATTATTGACCTTGAGTGAATTTTGCTCTCCCCGTTTGAATCCCTTAACAATTTTTACATCCTGTTTTCCATTTTCGAAAAGTAGTTTCAGGCCTGCTTTTTTAAATCTTGATAGAATGTATTCTGTTGACAGTGAATCGCCTTTGGTTCCTGGTTTCCTGCCTTGATAAGCCTCAGAAGCAAGCGTTGATATCGTACCCGAAATATCTTGCGACCTAATTTCCGGATGCTGGCCTTTGCTTTGAGTGGTTATCAGGTTTAGTGAGGCGATTAAAAGTAAACTTGCAAAAAATCTTGATTTTATCATGGCTAAAGCGTATATTTAATTAATTATTATGCCATTGGCATTCTGTTTCGTTCAAAAATACAAATAAGATTTTAGTTAAACGAAATTAAAGAAACCAGGTCATGAGCAAAAAATTGGTAACAGTTGCCCGGTTTGCTTATTTGCACCGCGCATATTTAATTAAAGGTTGGCTCGACTCCGCCGGTATTGAAAATTGCATTGTCAACCATGGACTGAGTTATGTTATTAGTACACAGGCCGAAAATCAAATTGAAATTCAGGTGTATGAAGAAGATGTTGAAAATGCTCTTTCAATAATTGATAACCTCAGCGAAAAATATGGCCCAGAGTTTCAAGAGCCCGACCAAATGATATCTTCCATCCGAAATATTCTGGTTCCGGTTGATTTTTCTGAAAACTCGCTCAATGCAGCGCGCTATGCCTTGCATGTGGCGCAGCAAAAGAATGCCAAAATTACATTGGTGCATGCCTATTTCAATCCGGTAACCAATCCGCTTTGCTACGATAATTTCTATACATTTCCCAGTAATGTTGCCGATGCATTGCGCGAAATTGAGGAGACTGCCCATCTAAAAATGCAGGAAATTTTGGTTAAACTGAAATATTATATGGACGATAAGAGTATTTCCGGTATTGTGCCAGATATTAAGTTGATAGGTGGAATTGCCGAAGAGGCCGTTCTCGAGCTTGCTCAGGCCGGTTCGTACGATTTAATTGTACTGGGTTCGAAAGGTAAATCGATTTCAGATTACTGGTTTGGTAGTTTTGCCCTGAATATTATGGAGAAAGCCAAAGTGCCGGTTTTGGCTATTCCCGAAGAGGCACGTTACAAAGATACCGGTTTCAAAAAGCTGATGTATGCCACTGATTTTGACAAATCTGATGGTATGGCTATTCGGAAATTACTCAATATTGCCCGACCACTCGATGTCAGGATATACGTTGTACATATCGATGTTTCCAGCGAGAACCCATTTATTAATTATGATTTGGAACATTTTAAGGACAAATATATCGGCCAGATTGAAAATATTGATATGAATTTCGATTTGATCCAAAATCCCAATCTGATAAAGGGAATTGAAAATTATATTCTCGATAAGCAGATTGATATCCTGTCTGTTACTACCCATAAGCGAAATTTGATAACTGCATTAATCAAGCCAAGTATTACCAAAGAACTGCTTTTCGAAATTAAAATCCCACTATTGGTTTTCCATTCACCCGGAAATTGATAAACGATCTTCAGATCCCAATCGCTTAACCGCTTACCCATTGCTTGAAAACACTTTATTTCAAGGTGGTAAATACTTTATTGGCCATAATTGTCAGTAAAACGTGCATATTTATTTTAAAACATTTCAAATATGTCGAAATCCAGCTTTATGGGTTACGTTAAACTGGTATGAAGCCATATCATCAAAAGCCTGGTACTGCACTTGCATCCCTGTCGGTGCTTGCAAATGGGGAGTTGATGCGGAGTTGATTCGGCATTTAGCCGATTTTATTTAAAGAAACCAGATAGTGAAGTGGCAGATAATGTGTTTGTTCAACTGTTAACAACCGCTTGATGGATGATTATTTTATTGATTAGTAGCGACAAAATTGAGCACAATATAAATTGTTGCGGACCACTTTTCTTTTCAATGAAAATGAGATTGCAGTGCGCTATAAAATTGTAAATTGCGCTTGTTGAATGACTAATGCTTTTTTCATTTTATGAATAGGTTTAAGTTCGTCGGAATATTGAGTGGCTGCATTCTTATTTTCCAAATGTTTTCTTGTACAACTATCGAGAAGCTGAAAATTGAAGTGGCAAACCTTCCCGAAAACAAAGTCCCGGATCAGGTACAGACGCTTTTACTGCTCAATGGTGCGCTGACAGGCGATTTTGCCAATTATAACACAGATTCTCTTGAGGTTAATTTCTTAAATGAATCTCTTGTCTTAGACAATACTTTTCTTGATAGTATCGCTGCCGATACGGCATTAACAACTCTTGGCAACGCCCTTTTTGCATCGGGCCGGTTCGATGTTATCATTCCTGTAGAACGAAACATTGATAATTCAGGGCTAAATCCATCGGTCAGTCGCCGTCTTTCGCCCGAGGATATCAAGATATTGTGCCAGCAGTATGATGCTGACGCGATTTTAATTTTGAATAAATTTAACCAGCATTTTAAATCGGGCTTAAAAATCTTGAGAAGTACTGATGTCGAATCGGCAAGCAATGGCTCAGCATTTTTCGAGTGTTCTGTTGATTTAGGATATGAAACCGAGTGGTTTTTGCTTGCCGCAGATGACCGAAACCTGGATCGGCAATATAGACAAAAAGATACGATTAGCTGGTTCGTAGGTCATTACGATGCTCAACTGATGTATGAATCATTGCCATTGGTAAAAGAGACTTTAGTCAGTGGCGGTATTGAAATGGGTGAGAGCCTTGCAAAGAGAATTGCACCGGTGTGGACAGAGGAGACGCGGGTCTATTTTCTCACGGGAAACAAAGAAGCCGATTCAGCAGTCGCATTTATTCAAAACAACCAGTGGGCTGAAGCAAATGAGATTCTTCTGAAGAGTAGTAAACTCACGGCTTCATCGGTTAGAAGCCGTGTTGAGTTTAATCTTGCCTTGACTGAAGAGATGCTTGGTCATTTCGATAAGGCCATTGAGTGGTGCTCTAAATCTTATCAAAGTAAATATCACAAAGAGACTGAACGGTATTTAGGGATTTTAAAGAACCGAAGCGAAAGAATAAACGCTAAGAATTGATTATGTACAAGAAAGCTCCTCTCATTCTGTGGGTGCTGATGATTATGGTATCGGCATGCACCACCATTCAGTCAGTTCCGATCGAACAACTTGAAGCGGCGCGGGTCAATCTTCCTTCCAGAATTGAGAGAGTGGCAGTTTTATCGAGAAATTTCAAATTTTCTTTCGATACGCTTCAAAATTTTTATGCTGATGATGGTGCACTTTACAAGTTAAACTCAGCTTCCGCAGCCCGGTATATCGATAGTCTTGCAGTAACCGGTGCGTTGGACGGGGCCAAAAAGAGGTTGAACGAATCAGAAAAATTTGCTGAGGTCATAACCTTTCCCTACTCATTTGTGAAACGGTTCAGTGGCGAAAAGATGATTCCTCTTTCGCGGCCGTTTGTAAATAAAGTTTGTAACGAGCACCATTGTCAGGCATTGATTTCACTCGAAATGATCAGTTATTTTTTTGGCAAGAGCAGCGGCGATCGTTTGGAGGGTATTCCCGATGAAGTGAGTGTTAAAATCAATGCCATTTGGGCTTTATATCTTCCAGAGAGTGATAAAATTGTCGATCGTTATACCTATAGTGACAATCTGCTTTGGAACAATAATTTACAATCAGGAAAGCGAAATGAACTGCCTCCGCGCGAGGCTGCAGTAGCCATGGCTGCAGTCGAAGCCGCTAACCGTTTTGCCGACAGGCTTTTGCCTCATTGGGTAAGTTCGGAACGGAAGTTATTGTTACCAAAAGGCGATAAGTGGATAAAAGCGGCACAGTTGGCACGCGAAAACCGTTGGGATGCTGCGGCCTTGATATGGAAAGAATTGGCAAACGGAAACGATAAAAAAGCCAAATATGCGGCGGAGTATAATATCTCTGTTGCCCTTGAAATGGTTGGAAAGCCCGATCTGGCCCTCGAAATGGTAGAAATGTTGGTGGTATCGGCTCCTGCCGGAACTGCACAACGTGCAACAAACGAGTATCTTCAGCTGCTGAGAACCCGTAAGGCCGTTTTGGAAAAAATCAGTAAATAATTGTATTGTAATGTTTTATCATCAATGATTCAGCTCCTGTATATCCTGTTCTTCATTATTATTCTGGCCGATTTTATCTTCGAACGTTACCTCGATTGGCTGAATTCAAACCACTGGAGCCATGAGATGCCTTGCGAGGTTAATGGTATTTACAAGGAAGAGGTGTACCGGAAGTCACAACTGTACGAAAGGGCTAAATATAATTTCTCGAAAGTGTCGGGTTCGTTTAGCTTTCTGCTTGTTATTATATTGATGGCGACGGGTTTCTTTGGGTGGCTCGATCAGGAGGTTCGTAGCTTTATCGATCATCCGGTTTGGACAAGCATGATTTTTTTCGCCATTTTAGCATTGGCCTCTGAGTTCCTTTCGTTGCCATTTTCATGGTACGGAACTTTTGTTTTGGAAGAAAAGTTTGGGTTTAATAAAAGTTCTCATAAAACATTTTGGGTTGATCAGATAAAGGGGTTATTAATCAGTATTTTATTGGGTGGGACGATTCTTTGGATAATCATCAGGATATATATTGCAAGTCAAAGCTATTTTTGGCTTCTGGCATTTGGAGTGTTGGCCTGTTTTATGGTTTTACTCACCCTTCTTTATTCAAATATTATTGTCCCGCTCTTTAATAAGCAAATGCCCCTTGAAGAAGGTCTATTGAGAAACCAAATTGCAGACTTTTGTCATCGTGTTGATTTTAAGTTAGATAATATTTATATCATTGATGGTTCGAAACGCTCGTCCAAGGCAAATGCCTATTTTACCGGATTTGGCCGCCGGAAAAGAGTGGTTTTATACGATACTTTGGTCGAAGATCTTACAGTTGACGAGGTTATTGCCGTACTGGCCCACGAGATTGGCCATTACAAACGAAAACATGTTACCAAAGGGCTAATAATTTCTTTAATCAATTTACTGGTAACGCTTTTTGTCTTCTCGTTAGTTTCAAGAAATCAGTTGTTTGCTCAGGTTTTAGGAGCGGAGCAGGCCAGTTTTCATCTTTCGGTGATTGCTTTTGGCATTTTATTTACGCCGCTGACGTTCCTTACTTCGATATTTTTAAATGGCTATTCCAGAAAGAATGAATTTGAAGCTGATAATTTTGCTGCAGTAAACCATTCGTCGAGCCATCTGTCATCAGCGCTTATAAAATTGTCAGTTAACAACTTATCAAATCTAACACCACATCCGTGGTATGTTTTCTTTCACTATTCGCATCCACCTCTTTTACAGCGCTTAAACAAACTTCAGGCACAAAAATCATAACCAATATCATGAAAAAGAACATTATTTTTTTGATTAGCTTCACTTTCGCGTTTACCTCTCTTTTTGCGCAGTCGATTGAAAAAGGAGCAGAGGCCATTCAGATGTCGTCGATAAAAGCTCAACTCAGTATATTGGCAGCCGACTGGATGGAAGGGCGCGAGTCGGGCACTAAAGGAGAATTGATGGCAGGCGATTATATTGCCAGCATGTTGCAGTTGTATGGAATTGAGCCTTTTGGCGACACTGAGTATGCTCCGGTCAGACGACAAGAGTGGATGGCAGGGAAGCGGCCGGTAGAACGACGTACCTATTTTCAGCAATTTAATTTGATAAAATATAGAATTGATGCTGATAAACAGTCGCTTTCTATTATCGAAGGAAACACGAATGCCAATGTTGCGAAAAGTTATCTCTACGGCGTAGATTACTTGTTGTTGAATGTTGAAAACAATCTCGAGTTTACGGCTCCGGTTGTTTTTGTCGGGTATGGAATCAATGATAGCCCAAATGGATACAATGATTTTGCAAAATTGGATGTAAGAGGCAAAATCATTGCCCGTATTGACGGCTTTCCGGGTTCGGCTGATACGTCATCAGAAGGTTATAAGAAGTTTAAATATGAAAATATCAGAAAGTTAAAAGAACAATGGGCCAAAGACGCCGGTGCGATTGCGGTGATAAATTTGAGCCGTTCGTCGGATAAACAGTTTATGATGCCTACGAATCTCGACTTCTATTTTAAAAGGGAGAATTTTGAGTCTGATGTCCCGATGAAACGTTTTGGCGATTATAGGGCGCGACTGGCTTCTGATATCGCGAATGAAACATTGCCTGAGATTCGCCTCTCCACAGTTTTGCAACAAAGCCTTTTGCAAAAGGGTGGTATCGATATTACTGAATTCGTAAACCAAACAGGCAAGTCGCTGAAACCTGCATCACGAGTTATTCCCGCTTTTTCGGTTAAGGTGACAAGCGGTATTGAATCGGAATTGGTTGCCGTACGAAATGTGCTTGGTTGCATTGAAGGAAAAAATAAAAATGAATATATCGTTGTTGGGGCTCATTATGATCATGTTGGCAAGTATAACGGTCAGGTTTACAATGGAGCTGACGATAATGCTTCAGGCACCGTTGGTGTTCTCGAAATTGCCAAAGCCATTCAGGCATCGGGCATTAAACCTGACAAATCAATAATTTTTGCCGCCTGGACTGCTGAAGAGCGCGGCCTTTATGGCTCACAATATTTTGTCAACAAAAGTATCCCCAATGAAAAGATTCTTTTCAACCTGAACATGGACATGATCTCCCGAAGCAGTGAAAGGGATTCGACAAAAAAGCAATTCGAGTTTGAGTTTACCAAAAAATACAAAGGTTTTCAGTCTCTGGCTGAAGTTTTGGCTAAAGATATGAACCTTAATCTTGAACCCCGATTTTCGCCATCGGAACAACCAATGGGAGGAAGTGATTTCTCTCCGTTCTCAGAGAAGGGTCTTCCCATCATTTCGCTTTTTGCGGGCATGCATTCCGATTATCATCAGCCATCGGACGAGATTTCAAAAATAGACTGGAATAAGATGGAGCAAATTATCAAACTGGCTTATGGTATAACTTTTAGTATTGCCAATCAGCCCGTTGAGCATTTTATTGCTACGGAAAACGAAATGGAGAAGAAATAAGGTCTGGAATCTTTAATTGTGGAATAATTTGGTTCAAAGTTCTCCTGTTCTTCTTCAATTCATTGTGAGGTAACCAGAAATGGTGATTTATCTGCTGTTTTTAAGCTGAAATGGTGGTAAAGATTTTTACTTTTGTCAGCCGTGAACTTTAGATTCAAAAATTATTAATAATCTAAATATCAAA
>CAYOJD010000037.1:24240-24896 GCA_964404205.1 uncultured Prolixibacteraceae bacterium | reverse complement strand
CGGTAACCTTTACGGCAACACCGGTCAATGGTGGCACCGCACCGGCTTACCAGTGGTATGTAAACAATGTTGCAACGGGAACAGGCGCGACTTACAGCTATGCACCGGCCAACGGTGAAGTTGTGAAGGTGGTAATGACCTCGAATGTTTCGTGTGTAACAGGCAGTCCGGCTACTTCGAATGAAGTGACGATGACGGTCAACAGCACGACCAGCGATCTGTATACTATCCTTGGGTTGCGTACCGTGACGCTGGGACAGCGGAATTATGTACAGACCGGAAGTGTGGGAGCGATGGCCAATACCGGCATTGTAACCATTGGGGCCAATAGTTCGGTAGCCGGTCCGGGAGCCTTTGTAAAGGCCAGGTTTATTGTACTTGTTAATCCGGTAAATGTACCGACGAAGATTTATTCTCCGGCGACCTATACATTGCCAACGATGCAGGTGAACAATACCACGCCTTCGGGCTCGAACCTGACGGTTAATAACAATACGACCAGAACATACAGCGGTAATTACAGGAATGTGACGATAGGCCAGAACTGTACGGTAACCTTTACAACGGGTACCACCTTTGGCACGATTACCATTGGCAGGGGCAGTAAAGTGACCTTCAACGCATCGACACTGAATGTTCAAAGTATTGTGATAAAC
>CAYOJD010000037.1:0-24230 GCA_964404205.1 uncultured Prolixibacteraceae bacterium | reverse complement strand
GAATGTTTCGGTACGTGTGAAGAATTATATGACCATCGGCCCGTCGGCTGAAGTGAACACATCGGGCAACTATACCGCGAACTTCTTTATTGGCGGCAACAGCAGTTCGACCGATGAGTTCAAGGTAACCACCGGTGGTTCGGTAATCTTCAACGGTAATGTCTATATCCCGAATGGTAATTTGGTGGTAGAAGGCTCATCGGCCGGCAATACCTATATGAACGGTGTCTTTATAGCCGATCAGGTTACATCGAGATATACCAATATTTACTGGAATGCAATGCCAGCACCTGCTGCACCGGTAACGGGAAGTACGACCACAACCAAGAATGAAGTGATAGAAAACGAAGTGGTTGAGACACCTGAAGCAGCACCGGAAGCAACCTGTACGATGGTTATCCCGAATGGCTTCTCGCCCGACGGTGATGGTATCAACGAACTCTTCCGTATAACCTGTATGGACAAATACCCGGATGCCAAGATTTCTATCTTTAACTCGGCCAGTGTGCTGGTTTACAAGAAAGAACACTATGGTAATGTTGATTACTGGGGTGCAGAAGAGGATGCATGGTGGAATGGTGCCGATAATGTACGCAGTGTGGGAACATTGCTACCGGCCGGTACTTATGTCTACCAGATTCAGTTGGTTGAAGGCGACCGTACAAGTGTTAAACAAGGGACTATATTCCTGTTCAGGAAATAGCATGATTATTTAGGTTAAGCGAGAGGGGCCGGGAGAAATTCCGGCCTTTCGTTTTTATATTAGGGGTTTCACCCGCGGGTGAAACCCCTAATCCTATTCGCGAAACTGTTAATAACCCAACAAGTTATAAACAGCGGGTATCTGGAACGCGCTTTTTATCCTATTTTTAAAAATGTAAAGTAATCTTCACGTTTTCAGATGGCTGTTCAGGTCATTGTATTGGAAAACAGCAAGGTATATTCCTGAATAATCCGAGTCTCCGGTAGTGCTTCATTACCTGTCGGGGCATAAACAGGAGCAACGAGGAATATAACCGGCAAAACCAGGTGTTGAAACTCAATTGCCAACCGGGTAAAGAACGAAGAAGATGAAAACAAAGAGGTCTGTTGTAGTAGTGTTTGGATTATTGGTAGCGACCGGAACGATAGTCGCCCAACCACGCAAAGGGGAGTTGTACGACCCCCAATCGGTCAAGATTGAACAACTGCCGGTGAACACGGTGCAGAGTGATTTTGGGCCGGCCCTGATTGGCGATACCCTCTATTTTACCTCGTACCGCAACGAGTTGCTCTACAAGAATGAAAACCGCCTGCGCAAGCGCGAGTTTTACGATTTGCACCGTATTGCTGTTGACGACAGCGGAAAGGTGGCCGGCGAACGGGAATTGGTGGGCGAGTTTGTCTCGCGCTATCACGATGGTCCGGTAGCCTGGTGCGAAAAGAGCGGCGAACTGTTTATCACCCAATCGAATTATCAAAAACCGGCTTCGGGCTTTAGGCCTTTCCGCGAGAATAAAGTGAACCTGCGGATTACCGTTACGAAGATGGCGGGTGGCAAATGGCAGGAGGCTGTTGAACTGCCTTTCTGCAATTCTGATTACTCCGTTGCCCATCCGGCCGTTACGGTTACCGGCGATACGTTGATCTTTGCCAGCGATATGCCGGGCGGGTTTGGCGGCACCGACCTCTATATGAGTGTACGCAAAGGCGGAAACTGGGGCAGTCCGGTAAACCTGGGCGAGAAGATTAATACATCGGGCAAGGATGCTTTCCCGTTTGTTACCGAAGATGGGTTCCTGATCTTTGCCAGCGATAGCCGCGAGGGGCTTGGCGGACTGGACCTTTTCTATACCCGCTTGCCAATTGGAGAGGTAATCCACCTCGAAGGGCCCGTCAATTCGCCATACGACGATTTCGCGGCCGATTTTCCCCCTCATGCCGAGTATGCCTACATCAGTTCCAACCGCCCGGGGATGGGGAATGATGATATTTACCGCCTCACCTTCAGGAAATATATTGAATACCTGATGGAAATCCGGGTGTATGATGCGAAGTCGCACCGACCCATTCCGGGTGCCGAAGTGAAGTTCAGCGACCTTCCGCAACAGGTTACCGGTAGCAATGGAATGGTTGGCCGAACGGTTGAACGCGATAAACGATATGACCTTACGGTGAAAGCTTTTGGTTATGAAGACGAAACCAAAAGTGTGACCGTTGGCAACCTGAAAGAGGGAAGCGTGCTGCGCGACACGGTTTGGATGAAGATGATGGTGAAAAAAGCTATCGAGCTGAAGAATATCTACTACGATTTCGACAAATGGAACATCTTGCCTGAATCAGAAGCCGAGCTGAACCGATTGGTGGCCTTTATGGCCGAGAATCCGGAGGTAACGGTTGAGTTGAGCTCGCATACCGACTCGCGGGGTTCGGATGCCTATAACCTTGTTTTGTCGCAAAAGAGGGCACAATCGGCTGTCGACTATATTCTCTCGAAAGGGATTGACAGCGACCGTATCATTGCCAAAGGATATGGAGAGGAAAAGTTGCTTAACAATTGCCGCAACGGTGTGGCCTGTACCCCCGAGGAGCATCGCATGAACCGCCGTACCGAATTTATGATTCCGGGGATAACCAGTTCGCTGCCCGACTTTGAAACGGTGAAGAAACAGGCCATTAGCGAGCCGCCGCGTAAAACAACCTATAATCCCGTGCCGGCAGTGGGAAAGAGTGCCAGCAGTTTGCCGCAGAAGGTTTACGATAAATATTACATTGTGCTGGGTTCGTTTATGGACAGGGCAAATGCCGATAAGTTGTTGAAACAGGCCCTTTCGGAAGGATTAAAGGCTAAAATTATCAGTGAGACCCAACCTTACAAAGTGGTTATTGGCTATACCGGAATCACCCAGGCGAAGAATGATTTGATCAGTCTCAAAGGGAAATATCCCAATGCGTGGATTTTTTGAGTGAGGACAAAGAGACGATGAGACAAAGTTGTGATTGGTCTGTCAGGGGGCAGCTTTTTTGGGGGGTGAGTTAAAACCGCCCTGCTTCTCTCGCTATTTTCCATGCTTTCGAATGCATTATCCCATCAACCCCATCACACACGTGTAATCAGCCATTGCACGCGTGTATTGGGTATATTTTACGTGTAATCTGTCATTGATATAACGTCAAATCGGGACAGTTCGATACAAAATTCCCCCTCCGCCAGCTGTTGGGGGTGAAACCACGAACCATTAATTTATTATTGTTAGGGGTTCACCTGACGCTTTCCGGCCAAAACCGAAATCAGGATAAAAAGAAGGATGGCGGCGGCAATGCCGTAAATGGGGAATGAGGCGACCATAATGGCCGAGAGAAACAGAAAGATGTAACGGATATGGTTTTCTTTCCAGCTTAGGTTTTTAAATTTAAGGGCAAACATGGCCACTTCGGAAACCAGCAGGCCGCTAAAGAGGAGCGTCATTGCCAGTAATGCCCAGCTGTTTAAAATCGAATGGTCGATGGCAGGGAAGCTGCCATGCTCCGAAATTAATCCGAGCGCCGAGATAAAGAGTGCGTTGGCCGGTGTGGGCAGCCCGATAAAAGAGTCGCTTTGGCGGGTATCGATATTGAACTTGGCCAGCCGGAGGGCCGAGAATACCGGAATAATCAGCGCGCTGAAGATAAACATCAATTGCAGGGAGGTCAACTGGCCATAAGCTTGTGCGGGAACCAATGCCCCGGTGGTGGCTTTCTGCTGCAGAACAAACATGATAATCCCGGGGGCCAGTCCGAATGAGATAACATCGGCCAGTGAGTCGAGCTCTTTGCCCATTGGGGAGTAGGCTTTCAGCAACCGGGCTATCATTCCGTCGAGAAAGTCGAAGAGAGCTGCCGCAACAATCCACCATACGGCAGTGGTCAGCAAGCCTTGTAAGGCAAAAATAACCGCCATGCTTCCGCTGAAGACATTCAGACAGGTTATCAGATTGGGGATATGTTTTTTCATTGGCGGCAGAAGATTATAGCCGTGCAATCACGGTTTGGCTTCCGGTAACCGCTTCGCAAAGGGCAACATCAACCGGTGTGCCAACAGGCAGAAAGATATCGACACGAGAGCCGAAACGGATAAAGCCCAGTTCGGTCTCCTGGGTGACCACTTCGCCCACTTTGGGGTAGGAGATGATACGTTTGGCAACGGCCCCGGCAATCTGCCTGACCAGCACCTCGGTTCCGTTCTCCATCTGCACCACCGTAGTGGCCCGTTCATTCTCGGTAGATGATTTGGGGAGATAGGCAGCCATAAAATTCCCGCTGTGGTGTTTGAAGTAACGAACCGTTCCGGGAATGGGTATCCAGTTGACATGGACATTGTAAACCGACATAAATACACTAACCTGCAACCGGTTGTCGTGAAAATATTCGCTTTCGTAGGTCTCCTCGATGGCTACAATCGTACCATCGGCGGGCGACAACAGATGAGCCGGGTTTTGCTTGACCACCCGGTGCGGATAGCGAAAAAAGCGGATAGCCAGAAAGAGTACCGGCGTGGTAGCCAATAGAATAAAGATCCTGAAAAAGGTCTCATCGGTAAGTGATACGAGGAAATTGACCCCTAACCATATTAAAATGGCAAGAACGACAACAAGGTAACCCTCTTTATGAATTCTCATGACAACATTGATAAGTTGCGCGAAATTAGTGAAAATTGGCAAATAGTTGCACAACAAAGTAAATAAAGGGGAGTGCCATCAGAATACTGTCGAAACGGTCGAGCAGACCGCCATGGCCGGGCATAAACTTTCCGGAGTCTTTTACCCCAATCTGACGTTTCATCATCGATTCGACCAAATCGCCCAAGGTGCCGATTACGACGGTAATCAGGGCAATGATCAACAGAAAAATAAAACGGTACTCGGTATAGATTAATGAGAGGAGCCAAGTGGCAATTATCGCGGCAGCCAACCCTCCGAAGAACCCTTCCCACGATTTTTTGGGCGAGATACGTTCGAAAAGACGGTGGCGGCCAAAACGAACACCAATCAGATAAGCGCCTGAGTCGCAGGCCCAGATAATTACCAACAGAATGACCAGCATTGAGTGGTCGTAGTGGCTGTGGCCCGGAAAGACCAAAAAGTTAAGCAGCGCAAACGGGACAGATACATAAATCAGCCCGAAGTAAGTGAGAGCAATGTTGCCAATCGATTTCTTTTTATTTCGAAAGAGTTCGTAAACCGGAATGGCGAACATCAACGGCAGAACGGACAGCAGCGAGCCGGCACCGATAATGCCGTTGACCAGCAGAAACGTAAGCACAAACAGAAATGCCCCAATGGTCATGGCCGGATAGAGCTGGGCAGAGTAACCCGCCTGCGCCCCAAGGGTATAGAACTCACGCAAGATAAAAATGGAAAGGACGAGGAACAATATTCCGTAGGTGTAGGGTCCCAGAAATATCGCCCCGATGAGGATGATTACAAACAGGATGCCTGACAAGCTGCGTTTATGAAGCTCTTTCAATTTTCGCCGTTTTTTAGATGTTGCAGAATTTGTGTTGCCTGATCGAAATCAGCATCAGCAACAAATAGCTCAACATCACCAAATGTGGTGTAAGATGAATCGCGGTGGTTGATAATGACCGATTCGATGCCATTGTCGGCCAGAACTTCCTTCGCTATCAGCGCCTGATATTCCTCCCCGGTAAAATAGACCAGTTTCCAATCTTTTTCCATCTGGGTTATTGTTAATGATTCGTGACGTTGTTGTAACGGTTATGGCTATCAACTAACTGTTGGCAGCCTCCTCGCTGTTGGCCTTGTCCGGCTCGCTTTTGGGCGCTTCGGATTGGGGCTCTTCTTTTGGCTTGCCCCACTGTCGCGGGCCAAAGATGTGTTCGAGATCTTCAGAGAAGATTACTTCACGTTCGAGCAGCAAATTGGCCAGTTTTTTATGACCGTTGGCATTCTCGCTCAGAATCTTTTTTGCTCTTTCGTAGGCCGATTCAATCACTGTTTTAACCTCCTGATCCATCAATTCGGCAGTTTTTTCACTGTAAGGTTTGCCAAACGAAAAATCGCTCTGACCGGTCGAGTCGTAGTAGCTTACCTTGCCTACCTTATCGCTCATGCCAAAGTAACAAACCATCGCAAAGGCTGTTTTGGTTACCTTTTCGAGGTCGTTTTGGGCACCCGACGATATGGAGGAGAAGACGAGTTCTTCGGCAGCGCGGCCGGCCAGCGTGGCACTGATTTCGTCTAACAGTTGCTCGCGGGTGGTTATTTGCCGTTCTTCGGGCAGGTACCATGCTGCACCAAGGGCTTTGCCACGTGGCACAATGGTTACCTTTACCAGCGGATGGGCATGCTCTAGCAACCAGCTTACGGTGGCATGGCCTGCTTCGTGGTAGGCAATGGTGGCTTTCTCGTTGGCCGAGATAATTTTATTTTTCTTTTCGAGCCCGCCTACAATACGGTCGACTGCATCAAGGAAATCTTGTTTTTCAACCTTCTCTTTCAAACGGCGGGCAGCAATCAAAGCGGCTTCGTTACATACATTGGCAATATCGGCACCTGAGAATCCCGGCGTTTGTTTGGCCAGAAACTCGACATTGACGTCATCGGCCAGCAACAGGTTTTTCAGGTGTACCTGGAAAATCTCCTTACGGTCGACAATATCGGGCAGCTCAACATGTATCTGCCTGTCGAAACGGCCGGCACGCATCAGTGCACGGTCAAGAATATCGGCACGGTTGGTAGCGCCCAGGATAATTACCCCCGAGTTGGTGTCGAAACCATCCATTTCGGTGAGCAACTGGTTGAGCGTATTTTCGCGTTCATCGTTCGAACCCATATTGGGGTTACGGCCACGGGCACGCCCAATGGCATCGATCTCGTCGATAAAAACAATACAAGGGGCTTTTTCTTTGGCTTGTTTGAAAAGGTCGCGGACACGTGATGCGCCTACACCGACAAACATCTCGACAAAGTCGGAACCTGACATCGAGAAGAACGGTACGTTGGCTTCGCCGGCTACTGCTTTGGCAAGGAGAGTTTTACCTGTTCCGGGAGGGCCTACCAAAAGGGCACCTTTGGGAATCTTACCGCCCAACTTGGTATATCGTTCCGGATTTTTTAGGAACTCGACAATTTCCTGAATTTCCTGTTTGGCTTCGGCCAATCCGGCAACCTCTTTGAAGGTGGTGGTTACACGGGCATCTTTGTCGAATACTTTAGCCTGCGATTTCCCAACATTGAAAATATTGCCACCACCGGCGCCACCTCCACGGCTCATGCGTCGGAACATCCAGAGCCAGAAAACAATAAGTAACACAGGGAGCAGAATCCAGCTGAGTATTTCAGTAAGATAGTCACGCCGTGTTTCGTAGGTGAGGATTACCCTCGAGCCATCGCCAAGCTCTTGTTGGGCTTTATCGAGGTTGGCCTCGAACACATCGACCGAACCGATGGTAAAGGTGAAATGCGGCCCTGTCTTGGCGGGTGAACCAAAACCGGTATTGAGCTTATTTTTATATTTCTCGTAAGCCGACTCCTTCAGGTAGATTTCGGCATTGCTTTTATTGACCACTACAATTTTTTCGACATCGCCATTGCGCAACATGGTGCTTTTTACCTCCTGCCAGTTGGTCTCGACCGGAGTGCCGGTGGTGCCAAAAAACTGGATGGCGAAAAAAGCGATTATCAGTAACCCGTAGATATATCCAATATTAAACTTGAAGGAGGGTAACCCACCAGGGTTACCAGTTGTTTTTTTCCCTTTTTTTGCATTTCCCTTCCCGGGAGTATTATTTTCTGTCATAGATGTTAAATGTCGGATTCAATGTTATAAAATTTAGCGTCGCCCCACAATTCCTCCAAATCGTAGATTCGTCGGTAAGGCTCCTGAAAAACGTGGACCATCACATCGATATAATCGAGCAGGATCCACTGCGCATTTTGATATCCGTCGGTATGCCAAACCCTTTCGAGAGCCAGTTCTTCAACGCTCTCTTCTACCGAACGGGCAATAGCATCGACATGTGTATTTGAGTTCCCGTGACAGATGATAAAGTTGTCACACTCAGTATTGTTAAGTTCTTTCAGGTCAATATTGATAATTTCGACACCCTTTTTGCGGCGTATCCCTTCAATAATTGCATCGACTAAACTCAACCGGCCATTTTGAATGGCTTTTTTTACCATACATAGAATTTAAAAGACAAAGATAATTTTTTTGAACGACACTAAAAAAGAAGCGTTCATGCAATCTTGAACCGGATATCTGTTTACTTTGTTCTCCCGAAAATCAAAAACTATTTTGCCATGAAAATCGGTTCATCCGTCGAACGATTGACTGAAATAGATTCGACCAATAACTATGCCGCAAAGCAATTGCTGACAAATCGTCTGCCTGAGGGAGCGGTATTTGTAACCGATTGTCAAACTGTCGGTCGCGGACAGGTGAACAATTACTGGGAGAGTGAGCCGGGCCAAAACCTTACCTTCAGTTTTGTTTGTTATCCGGAGTATCTACGAATCGACAGGCAGTTCGAGATTTCAAAGGCGGTATCGCTTGGCGTGAAAAACTTTTTAAGCCGGTATGTTGCCGGTGTTTCCATCAAATGGCCCAACGATATTTATATCGGCGACAAAAAGGTAGCCGGAATTTTAATCGAGAATGCCATCAGGAATGGAAAATTATCGAATTGTATTGTCGGAATTGGTTTAAATATCAATCAGTTGGCTTTTGTGTCGGATGCCCCAAACCCCATCTCGTTAAGGCAGGCTACCGGTATTTGTTACGACCTGCAAGAGATGCTTGCGCTGCTGCTGGCCGAAATCGACCAGTGGTACCAACTGCTTAAGCATGGAAATCAGATGGCTATCGACGAGGCATATACCGATTCGCTTTACCGCCTGGGCCAACGGGCCAACTACAAGGATGAGCAGGGCCCTTTTACCGGACGGATAAGCGGCGTGGATGCTATTGGCCGATTATGTATCGAAACAGAATCGGGAAAATCGATGATATTTCACTTTAAAGAGGTGGCTTTTTTGCCTTAAACCCTGTCGAATGGAATTTTGGTAACGGCATCAGCAATTTTGTTGATGCCATCTTCGAGATATTTGCCCACCACCATTTTAATCATGATATTCAGATCGGCGTGTAGGGTAAGCTTGCAAAAGCACGATTCATCGCCCGAAGGCAATAACTGTACCCAGAAATAAAGTTTGAAGGGAACCGATTCGCACCCTTCGTATTTGATGGTTTTAAACGGCTCTTTTTCGACAATGTGCAGGCCTACGGTTCCCAATGGCTGAATTTTGAATGTACATTCATCTTCGGTTGCCCTGAACTCTTCCACTTTAATGTCGGGCGCATCGGGAAACCGCTCTTTCAACTCGGCCAGTTTTTGCGGGTCGAAAAGCTGTTCGAGGTTTTTAAGGTTTGATAATGCATTGAAGACCAGTTCCTGATTGTACTGGATACTCTTCACTTCACTGTTGTATTTTTCGATGGCCATAGATTTGAGAATTAGTTCATAAGACAAGATAAGTACGCATGTACCTAAACTGTTGATGTTGCAACGGAACGTCGGTCCAGATAGTGTGGTATATTAAAATATTTGATTATCGGGATGTTTAAATTTTAGTGCGAACTCATCATATATCATCCAGCATTTATTGCTCACCTTCCAACTGACAGCTTACTTTCCCCAGTTTTCGGGATCTTTGCGCCAGTTGCTCAGGCTTTCGAGTTGCTTATCAGAGATTTCGCCTGTGTCGTGGGCCAGTTTAAGCAAAAGGTTGTAATTGCTCAAAGTGGTCAGTTCGATACCTGCATCATTAAAATTTTGGGCGGCATGAGGGAAGTTGTAGGTGAAAATGGATACTATACCCAGCACCTCGGCACCAAAGTTGCGAACCGCCTCGGCTGCGGTAAGCGAGCTGGTTCCTGTCGATACAAGGTCTTCAATAATCACTGTTTTGGTTCCCGGCTGAATGTCGCCTTCGATAAGGTTTTCGAGCCCATGCCCTTTCGGTTTCGAGCGGACATAGATAAATGGCAGCCCAAGTGCTTCGGCAACCAATACGCCATGCGCGATGGCCCCGGTAGCTACTCCTGCAATGGCTTCGGCTTCAGGGTATTTTTCCCTGATGATACGGGTAAATTGTTCGCAGATAAAAGTCCTGGTTTCAGGATAGGAGAGTACTTTTCGGTTATCGCAATATATGGGGGCTTTCCAACCTGATGCCCAGGTGAAAGGACGGTCGGGCTGTATTTTAATCGTATTGATGGCTAAAAGACGATTGGTAACTTCGATCTGGTAGTTTTCCATGATGGGGTTGATTTTGAATTTATGCAAAGGTAAGAAGAATTTTTGCGCGGGGGGTTGCCCCATGTGAACAGACTCCTTAAGAAAATGTTAAATCGTTGACCTGCCGTTTCGTTTATCGTTTGCTGTTTTGGGCCGGTGCCTTGAAGTTGTACTCGCGGTAGATTTTAAGAAAGAGATCGTCGAATCGTCGCGAGGGCGGCGGGGCCTGCGACAACCTGAAAGTGCCATCGGGGGCCAACAGATAAAAGGTTGGCGTTACTTTGACATTGTAATCCTGAATCAACACGTTGCGATTCGATCCATCTAGCAGTGGCCAACTGTAATTTTTTTCTTTCCAAAGGGTAACGGCATTGCCAAAATTTTCGTCAACGGCAATGGCTGCAACATTCATTACCTGGCGAAGCTTTTTCTCGATCGAAACCAGCGAATCGAGTTCTGCCCTGCACTCGCGGCTATCGCTACGGAAGAATACCAGATAGAGAAATTTGTCTTTGAAGTTTGCGGCAGAAACGATCGTTCCCTCCTGATTTTTTAGATTGAAGGCGGGGGCTTTGGTGCCTGTTTTCATTGACGACAACCGTTGAAACGCCCGTCTGGCCGTTTCGTTCAATAGTGGCGGCGACTGCTGTGTGGCCTGCTGCAACGCTTTTATTACCCCCTCTTTGGCAAAACCGTTGTTGTAGTAACCATCATACAATCCTTTGATGGTGGCCAATGCCGCAAAATCGTTGCTGTAGCCACGGGCAACAAACCACGATACCACACCGCTGTAGTTGCCACTATTGACCATCGTTTGCAATGATTTGTTGCTGATTTCTTTGGCCAATTTGCCCAAATAATCAGTATATATCAACGAAAAAGCTTTTTGATAGGCCGGATTGGCCAGATGAATGGCCTCCCTGGTGAAGTATTTTTGAATAACTGCTTCAGGCTTTTGCTGGCTGACCGTGTATTCGAGTTCGGCGAAGTAGTATTTCTTTAATGTAACGAAATAAGGATCTTTCACATCGTCAAATTGTGCATCGAGTTTCTGCATCACCATCGCAACGCTCTCTTTCGATTTTCGATGGTAGATTTCCATCGTGTTTTGAGCCGTCAACTGATTGTATGCCGCGACAAATGAACGAATGGTCAGGTTAATGTCATTTTTTTCTTTATTGTTGATACCCAGCCAATAGAGCTGTGGCTCGAAAAAGGGGCTGCGGGCTTCGGTTACGGTTCGAGCCGTGTAAGGGGGCAGAGTAACCTGGTAGCTTTCGCCCGGTTTGACTACCAACGTGCCACGATATTTTTCCAGATGGGTATAAATTTCGGTGGTTTCACGAATTGTCATGGTTATCGAAAAAGAGCCGTCGGCTGCCACTTTTACAGTACCTAATTCGTTCTGGAAATGGGTAACCGGTTCGCTGGTGGTGTAGAAAAGAAGCTCTTTCCCTTTGTAATCGGGTGCAACCCCACTTACGGTGCAGTTTTGCGACTGCAGGTTTGGCGAAAAGAGAAGGGTGGCAAATGTGAGGAGGATAAACAGGATGCGGGAACTACTCGTCGATATCATAAAACTCATCTAAATTCAGACATGTTGGCAGAAACTGGCTGGCATCGCCTCGGTGGCGCAGAATATCGCGCACAATCGTCGATGAAATAGCTGTATGCTCAGGCTTGGTAAGCAGAAACACCGTCTCAATCTCAGGGTGCATCTTTTTGTTAATCTGTCCGATCGCTCTTTCGTATTCAAAATCGGCAGCGGTGCGCAAACCTCTCAAAATATATTGGGCATGTACTTTGCGACAATAATCAACGGTCAGTCCTTCGTATTTCCCAACCTTAATTTTAGGCTCATCCTGAAATACCCTTCTGATCCACTCCTTGCGTTTGGCCAGCGGGTAATAGGGTTTTTTGTTTGAATTGTACCCAATCATGATGATAATCTGGTCGAACAGGGGCAGGGCACGCCTGATAATCGATTCGTGGCCGATGGTAAAAGGGTCGAAAGAGCCCGGAAAAACTGCAATGCGTTCCATGTTGAGATGGTTTGTTCAGACAAAGCTAAAACAAAAATCGGGAATGAACGGCAACGTTGGGCCGCGGTGCATTTAATTAACCTATTTTCAGGGCCCGGGCCGCAAGGTACTTATCCCGGAACGGGTGACATTGCTTCCGGAAACTGTTTCTAATCCGACTCAATTACCGGTTTGCCAATTGGCGGCTATCAAAATATTAAACAGCAGGTGTAAAAAAGTTTTACACTTGCGAATGTTTTTATTTGTAAAAATAGATTGATATTGTGGTGTTTAACTGTTCGGCATATTTATTGGTCTTTGTCAGGCAGCCATGGCCGAAAAGGCATTGGGGAAAATATTAAAACCCACGTATGATGAACAATATGATTAGAACAGAAAACCTTACCAAAATCTTTCGTACCGACGAGATTGAAACCTCAGCACTCAATCAGGTCAACTTTTCTGTCCGAAAAGGAGAGTTTGTAGCCATTATGGGTCCTTCGGGATGCGGAAAATCGACGCTGCTCAATATCATCGGCCTGCTCGACAACCCATCGACGGGAAGTTACCTTTTTGATGGTACCGACGTGTCGAAAATGAACGAAAGCCAGCGTACACGCTTCCGCAAAGGCAACATTGGATTTGTTTTTCAGAGTTTTAACCTGATTGACGAACTGAATGTTTTCGAGAATGTGGAGATGCCGCTGATTTACCTGAATATGAATGCGGCCGAACGAAAGAAAAGGGTGGAACAGATTCTGGAACGGATGAAGATATCGCACCGGCGCAAACACTTTCCGCGACAGCTATCGGGAGGACAACAACAACGTGTGGCCATTGCCCGTGCGGTTGCAGCCCATCCGGGGTTGTTGCTGGCCGATGAGCCTACCGGTAACCTCGATTCGGCCAACGGCCTCGAAGTGATGAACCTGTTGCTGGAACTGAACAACGAAGGCACTACAATTGTGATGGTAACCCACTCGCAGCACGATGCCGATTTTGCCCACCGCATTGTCAACCTTTTCGACGGACAAATCATTACCGAAAAGCTAAACCGATAGTGGTTCGGCGATAAACTCGAAACTCGTTTTGGGTTGAAGCCCGATGGTCTGTTGCCGGCAAGCGTTGACCGATGATAATCCATCAACAGGAAATACATTTTTAAAACCGACATAAGTTCCCGTAGCACCCGCAATCCAGAGCCAGCGGCGCTACCATATTGAGCGGTGTCTGCGGGGTTTTTGCGACTCCCCCCGACCGGGTATATTCAACCCTTATTTCTTGTCGTATTTGGCTATAAGCTGATTCCGCAGCTCAAGCACGCCAGGCGAGATACCCACTTTGTAGATATGGGGCATAATAAACCGTTTGTGTTCGTCGGGCAATTGTTCTGCACGGCGAAGCAGATATTGATGAATTTCCATTGGATTGAGCGCCTCGGCCAGAATATTGCCATTGTCGAAAACCAGTTTCTGCAACTCCTCGCTTTTTAGTTCCCCAATGTAGCTTTTTTTTTCGGGGAAGGCCGGATTGACAATATAACCACAGCTTTCGGGTGTTTCGTTGTCGAGCAAAATACCGTCGCGGTAGAATTTGTCCTCTTCGTCGTAGAAACGATAGAGTTTCTTCTTTCCCGGAAGGGTGAGTTTTTCAATGTTCTCCGATATTTTCATTCTCGGAATACCATTACATTCGGCCAGTTTATACACGCCGTCGAGTGCCGAATCGGGCTTTCCGGTAACCAGTTCGGTACCGATACCGAAGCCATCGATTTTAGCCCCCTGTTCGTCCAAACTCTTGACTACATTTTCGTTCAGCTGGTTCGATGCGATAATTTGGACCTCTTTCAAGCCGGCACAATCGAGTTTGGCCCGCGCCTTTTTGCTCAGATAGGCAAGGTCGCCGCTGTCGAGCCGAACCCCTTTCAGCGAAAGACCGTTGGCTGCCATCTCTTTGGCTATCGTAATGGCATTGGGAATACCACTGTTGAGGGTGTCGTAAGTATCGACCAGCAATATGGTTGTGTGTGGATTGAATTTGGCATAAGCGCGGAAAGCCTCCAATTCGCTGTCGAAACTTTGTACCCAACTATGGGCCATCGTGCCGCTTACCGGTATATCGTAAACAAAACCTGCCAGTACGTTCGATGTCGAGGAGGCGCCGCCAATCACCGTTGCCCGGCTGGCATGGATGCCGTCTGCCGAATGAGCACGCCGCAACCCGAAATCGGCAAAGGGCTTTCCTTTGGCTGCCAGCTTTATGCGGAATGCTTTGGTGGCAATCAGCGATTCGAAATTGAGGATATTGAGCAATAATGTTTCCACCAGTTGCGCTTCGATAATATTCCCTTCAACCCGGACGATTGGTTCATGCGGAAAGAGAATCTCCCCTTCACGAACCGACCAAACCTTACCTTTAAACCTGAAATTTTCGAGGTAAGTGATAAACTCAGGGCTTAGTCCGGTTTGGGCCAGATAGTCGAGTTCCGACTGGCTGTAGCGAAACTCTTTCAGTGCATGGAGTAAATCGGCCAGACCGGCAAATACCAAAAAACCGCCTTCGAACGGGTTGGTGCGGTAGAAATAGTCGAAAACCACCTGTTCCTCTTTCTTTCCGGCAAAGTAAAACCCTTGGGCCATTGATAGTTCATAGAAGTCGGTGTAAAGCCCAACGTGTTTATTGGTAATGTTTTTCATACGGTCGATTATGCTTGTTTCGGAGCAAATAAAGGTAGGAAAAAGCATCAAAATAAAAAACCGGGGAATCGATTTCCGGCAGATGCACAGCATTCGCCGGTGAGATGCCGCTATGGTTTTACCGGATTATCCCGTTCACCTCACCATATTGCCCGCGAATTTACCTCCTATCTTGTCAGGCAATAACCATTTCAACCGTATGCCCACGGTCAGGCTTGCCTGTGACCAATCTATTTGTGAATATCATAAATAGGTTATATCTATTGTTTCTGTACTATTTGAGTCCAGAAATTCACGAGAAAACATTATTATAACAAAGGGAAAAAATGATACCGGGATAAGGCTAACCTTATCCCGGTATCATGCTAACGTGGTTTAAACAGTAATCGAATATTTTCTTCGAGAGACTATTTTTCGGGTTTTTCTTCGGCTTCATCCAACAGGTTTTCGGAATATTCATCCAGATCCTCATCGTCATAAATTTCGACGATAGGTTCTTCGAATGCTTTGCTGGCCAGGCGTTTGTCGAGGGTCAGCAACAGCGACGGGAGAATCATGATGTTGAAAAACATGGCAATAAAGAGAGTGGTCGATATTAAAACCCCGAGAGCCTGTGTGCCCCCGAAACCCGAAATGGCAAATACACTGAAGCCCAATACCAGTACAATGCTGGTATAAATCATGCTGAACCCGGCTTCGCGCAGCGCATTGATGGCCGATTTTTTGATGGAGCCATTGGTTACTTTCAGTTCGTGGCGGTACCGCGACAGGTACTGTATGGCGTTGTCGACCGAAATACCCAGCGCCACGCTGAAAACGATAATGGTCGATGGTTTAATGGGGATGCCGGTAAAGCCCATGATGGCTGCCGTAACCAGCAGAGGTATCAGGTTGGGGATCATCGATACCAGTATCATACGAACCGACGAGAAGAGCAGTGCCATCAACAGCGAAATCAGGACAATAGCTATGGCTACGCTTTCGAAAAGGTTTTTAATCAGGAAGTTGGTGCCGCGGGCATAGACCACGCTATTTCCGGTTACGGTAACTTTGTATTTGTCGGCCGGAAAAATACTGTCGATACGGGGGACAATATCCGCCATCAGTGAATCCATCTGTTTGGTCACAATATCGGCCATCTGGAAACTAACCCGGGTATATCGTTTGGTGCTGTCGATATAGGAGTTCAGGATATTGGTTTTTCCTTTCTGGTTTTTGGGCAGATAGGACATGATAAAGCCTTTTTCCATTTTCGACGGCATCGAGTACATCGATGAGTCGCCGCCAAAATAGGCCTGGCGCGAATATTTGAACAGCTCGGCAATGCTTAACGGCCGTGAGAATTCTTTGTGCGAATTGATGATGTTCTGTAGTTCATCAATCTTGTCGATGGTCGAGCCTACCAGGATGCCGTTTTTCTTTTTGGCATCGATAGAGACCTCGAAAGGCATCACGCCGCCAAAGTTGTTCTCGAAGAATTTCAGGTCGAGATAAATAGGATCGTCGGTACGGAAATCGTCAACTACTTTACCCGATGTTTTCATCAGACTGACCCCCCATATGCCGACCAAAAGCAAAAGCCCGGCTATGGAATAGAGCAGGTTGCGGCGATAGCTAATCAAGTGGATGATTTTATTGATAATGGCCCCAAAGAAATTACTGTCGAGGTGCTTGATATGTTTTTCCTTGGGCGTATCGATATAGCTAAAAATAATGGGGACGAGTACGATACACAATACATATTCGAGCATGATGCTGATGGCCGTAACCAATCCAAACTCGCGTAGCATTTGATTGGGAATCAGGATAAAGGCGGCAAAACCAAGCGCAGTGGCGGCATTGGTCATCAGCGAAGCAAAGCCAATGCGTTGCACGACCCTGATGAGTGCCCTGATTTTATTGCCGTGGCTGCGGTATTCCCAATGATATTTGTTGAGGATGTAGATACAGTTTTCGATGGCAATAATGATGATAAGCGAAGGGATCACCCCGCTGAGTATCGTTATTTTGAAGCCAAAAAGTACAATTAGCCCGATGACCCAAACAATGCTGATGCCTACAATAAGTAGCGAACTAAGTACCACTTTTACCGAACGGAAGAAGAGGTACATGATAAGGGCCGATATAAAAATGCTCAGGATGACGAACATAAACAGCTCTTTCTTCACCTTTTGCATGGTGAAGGTACGGATGTAGGGCATCCCCGAGTAGTGGATTTCGTTGCCTACCTGGGCCTGATAGGCTGCCGATGTATCGACAATTTGATTGACCAACGCTATGCGGCTCTTGTCGTTCATCAGCTTCTTGTCGATGGTGATGGCCATTAGCGCGGCGTGGGTTTTGGGATTATAGAGCATCCCTTCGTAGAACTTCAGCCCCAGAATGGTGTTTTTCAAACTATCGACCTCTTGCTGGGTTTGCGGACGGTTTTCGACCAGCGGGTAAAAATCGAACTGACGGGCAGAGTCGTTTTTGACCAGCCGAATGGCACGGGTCATGCTGATGACATCCTGCACCCCTTCAATTTCTTTGATGTCGAGTGCCAGATCGTACCAGGCATTGAAATGTTCAATGGTGAATATTTCAGGATCTTTAATCCCAACCATCAGTACATTGCCATCTTCACCAAACTGTTTTTTGAACTGGTGGTAGGCCACTATGGCGCTGTCGGTTTCGGCCAACATTGCCGTGTTTTCGTACGAGAGGCTTACCTTCTGGGCATTAAAAGCCATAAATCCGGTGAGAACGGCGATTATGGAGATGAGTAAGATTCTGTTTTTTAGGATGATACGGGAGATTCTTGTAAACATTATTTCGTCAATAATATCAATATTCTAAAGTCATTTTCGCTTTTTCGGTTCGGTAAAAAACAATTCATCGAGGCTGAACCCAAGGTTGTCTCTGGTAATGACGGGCAACCATCTTTGTTCAGGGATTCAGGCGCAACATCGAAATATCCGGTCAGATCCTGTGCTTTTACAGGAAGTAGGGCGTAAAACTGCTTCAACCGAATGATTCAGAACCGTTTTGCACGATTGAAGAGATGAAAATGCCATTGCTGACGCTCATCATTGTCCAACCGGTGAACCGAAATATTTTGATGCTACAAAAATGCAATTTCTAAACCGATTTTAGGCTATCGCTGCAAATAAAATGAGTGGAAGTGGTAGGAAAGAATTTATATTGGCAGCTGAATCATTTTGGTAGCGGGGGGCGATTTCGCTTCGGGGCATTGCCGGGTATATACCTGCAATCAAAAATAAATCCCGGTAATGGCCGGGATTTATGCTATTGATGGATGGGGAGATTACAATTCGATAGTCTGTGAGCGGTTAGGGCCAACCGATACTATGGTAACCGGAACGCCAAGTTGTTGTTCGATATAGGCGATGTAACTGCTCAATTCAGCCGGAAATTTCGATGAGTGGTCAACTTCTGTAAGGTCGCTGTTCCACCCTTTCAGTTCGTCGTACACCGGAACAACGCTGTCGTCGAGTTCGTAAGGAAATTCGGTGGTCAGCTCGTTCCCGATTTGGTAGGCGGTACAAACCTTGATGGTTTCGAATTTGTCGAGTACGTCGGCTTTCATCATAATCAGCTCAGTAACGCCGTTAATCATGATGGCATATTTCAAAGCAACCAAATCGAGCCAGCCGCAACGGCGTGGTCTTCCGGTGGTTGAGCCATATTCGTGGCCGATGTCGCGTAGTTTTTGTCCGGTAGCATCGTGCAGTTCGGTAGGGAATGGGCCGCTGCCCACGCGGGTACAGTAGGCTTTGAAGATACCGTAAACCTTTCCGATGCGGTTCGGGGCAATACCCAGTCCGGTACAGGCCCCGGCAGTGATGGTGTTCGATGAGGTTACAAACGGGTAGGAGCCAAAATCGATATCGAGCATGGTGCCCTGTGCGCCTTCCGCAATCACTGTTTTGCCTTGCTGTAATTGCTGATTGATAAAATGTTCGCTGTCTATCAGTTGAAATTGCTTCATCACCTCGATGCCGGCAAACCACTCTTTTTCGTATTCGGCCAGCGCCTGTTCGTAATCGAAATGGTAGAATTTGGTCAGTATCTCGATATGCTGTTTGACACGGGCCTGGTATTTGGCTTCGAAGTTGCTCAGGATATCGCCGACGCGCAAGCCATCGCGGCCAATCTTATCGCGATAGGTTGGACCAATGCCTTTCAGGGTCGAACCAATCTTGGCATCGCCTTTGGCTGCTTCCGAAGCGGCATCGATCAGACGGTGTGTGGGCAGAATCAGGTGTGCCTTTTTCGATATCAGTAGGTTTTGGGAGATATCGAAGCCAATGTTTTTTAGCGATGCAATCTCTTTTTTGAAGATGGAGGGGTCGAGAACCACTCCGTTGCCAATAACATTAATTTTGTCTCCTCTGAAAATCCCTGAGGGAATGGTATGCAACACATGTTTGATATTGTTGAATTCGAGGGTGTGACCGGCATTCGGTCCACCCTGGAACCGGGTAATGACATCATAACGAGGGGTCAATACATCTACCACTTTACCTTTCCCTTCGTCTCCCCACTGGAGACCTAACAAAACATCTGCTTTCACCTTGAATATCTTTAATTTACTATTTGAAATCGCTGTTTCCGGGCCAGACATAATTTTCCCTTTTTGCTGAATAATGTTCTTTTCATGACCGAACGATTGTTGTTGATAAGCGCTGAGTTAAGCTGCCCGGCGAAAAAGAGATTTTCTTTCAAGGGTTTTCCTCTGTCAGAGACCCGACAAAAAACGGTCAAAGTTAAAAGTTTTTATTGGTTAAACCATAAAAAAACCTCCCTGATGGGAGGTTTCCGGTATAAATTTTTCGACGGATATTCACTTGTTCTCTTCGAATTCGCCGTAAAGGTACAACGAGTGGTGCGACAATTTGAAATGGTGTACCGCACAGGCATCTTCGATAATTTGACGGATGCGTTGGTCTTGAAACTCAATTACTTTTCCGGTCTTTACATCGATAAGATGGTCGTGCTGGATATTGGCCAGTGTCTTTTCGAATTGGGCAATATTTTTGCCGAACTGGTGTTTGACGACCAACTTACATTCGAGCAACAGCTCAATGGTATTGTAGAGCGTGGCACGGCTGACACGGTAGTTCTTGTTTTTCATCGAAATATAAAGGGTTTCGATGTCGAAATGGCCTTCGCGCGAATAGATTTCGTCGAGAATGGCGAAGCGTTCGGGGGTTTTCCGGTGCCCCTTCTGCTCGAGGTATTCTGTAAACAGATTCTTTACGGTCTCTTTGTGTTTTTGTATGCTATTCATACTTAAACTAAGTTTAAATAGATTGTAAAGATAGAAATATTTTGAAAAAGAAGTATGAAGCGGCAAATTTTAAACACGATGGTTAAATTTCTTTTCGGCTGACTGTTTCAATGCCTTTGATTTCGAGGAGTTTGTTGATAAGTGTTTCGAGGTTGTCGGTATGGTGGACGTAGAGATAAAGGTTGCCTTCGAAGATTCCGTCGTGGGCATCGAGGCTGATAGAACGCATGTTGATGCCATAGTCGTTCGAAATGATATTGGTAATTTTATTGGCAATTCCCTGTTGGTCGAACCCTCTGACATATAGGTGTATCAGATAGGAGAGCACTTTAAACTTGGTCCAGTTGGCTTCTATGATATCGTCGCCGTGGCTCGACATCAGTTTTTCGGCTTCGGGGCACGATTTCTGGTGGATAATGACCGAGTTGTCGTCGGTGGCAAAGCCCACCACATCGTCGCCTGGAATGGGGTTACAACAGAGGGCCAACGTGTAGCCGGCATTCTTTTCATCCTCTTTCAGCAGAAAGGGTTTTTTCTTGTCGATGGTCTTCTCGTTCTTTTTATCGGACGAGAAGGTAAGCTTCCAGAATTTGACAAACTTGTTTTCAGACTTTTTTTGCAACACTGCTTCGAGATTGTCGAGGGCTACCATTCCCATCCCGATTTCGGCATAGAGTTGCTCTTTGGTATGCAGCCCGAAATGGTTTATCAGTTTTTTCAGCGTATTGCTGGCGGGTTTGATATTGAGTTTTTCGAGTTGCGAATTGAGCTGTGCGCGTCCCTCTTCGATGTGTTTTTTCTGTTCCTGCTTGAACGAATCCCTGATTTTGGTTTTGGCCCTTGCGGTAACGGCAATATCAATCCATGCCGGTTTGGGTGTCTGCTTGTCGGAAGTGAGGATTTCAACCTGGTCGCCGCTTTTCAGTACATGGCTCATGGGAACCAGCAGGTGGTTCACCTTGGCACCTATACAGTGGTTACCCAGTTGCGAGTGGATATCGTAGGCAAAATCGAGTACTGTGGCATCTTTGGGCAACATCCTCATTTCGCCTTTTGGGGTAAAAACAACTATCTCCTGCGAATAGAGGTTCAGTTTGAACTCATCGAGGAAATCGAGGGCATCCGATTCGGGGTTTTGCAATAATTCCCTGATCTTGAAAAGCCATCTGTCGAGTTCGCTTTCGGCTGTATTGTCGCCTTTGTATTTGTGATGGGCGGCAAAACCTCTTTCGTCGATTTCGTCCATACGGTCGGTACGAATCTGTACTTCAACCCATTGCCCTTTTGGCCCCATCACTGTAACGTGGAGCGCCTCGTAGCCATTGGCCTTTGGAATGGTAATCCAGTCGCGGATACGGTCGGGCTTTGGTGTGTAGATATCGGTAATCAGCGAAAGGATATGGAAACACTGGCTTTTTTCGGTCTGTCCCTCCTTGGGTTTGAACACGATGCGAACGGCCAGCAAATCGTATATCTCGTCGAACGTGACGTTTTTCGTCTGCATTTTGTTGTAAATCGAGTAGATCGATTTGGGCCTTCCGCTGATGGAAAAGTCATATTTCTCGTCGTGAAGGGCAGTCTGGATTGGACGGGCAAAATCGTAGATCAGATAATTGATCCGTTCTTCTTCGCTGTGCAGCTTCAGCTCGATTTGATTGTAAATTTCGGGGTGTTTGTACTTGAGGCTGAGGTCTTCGAGTTCGGTTTTGATGGCATAGAGGCCGAGGCGGTGAGCTAAAGGGGCAAAAATATAGAGTGTCTCTGAGGTGATTTTCAATTGTTTGTGCTGTGGCATCGATTCGAGTGTGCGCATATTGTGCAAACGGTCGGCCAGCTTAATCAGAATCACCCTTACATCGTCCGAGAGGGTCATCAGCATCTTTCGGAAGTTGGTGGCTTGTTTCGAATCGTAAGTGCCGGAGAGTTTGGTCAACCCATCGACCAGCGAAGCTACCTTTTCGCCAAACATTTTTTCAATGTCTATCAGCGTGTAGTCGGTATCTTCGACTACATCGTGCAGAATGGCTGCGATGGCCGATTTGGTACCAAGCCCTATTTCACTGACTACAATTTTGGCCACTGCCAGCGGATGGATGATATACGGTTCGCCCGACTTGCGCCGCACGCCCATGTGGGCAGCGCTTGCAAACTGAAAAGCTTTGCGTATAAGCTGTTCGTTTTCAGTAGTTAGCGGCCGGGTAAAGGATTTCATCAAATCTTCGAACAAATCCTCTATTTCCCTTTTCTCTATTTCCGTTTGTAAATCCATCGGCTGAATTTGGTTCCTGTTTACGAATTGTCGACCCTGTAAAAGTAGTGTTTTAGTTGACCTGACCGTTTTACAGGGCGATTTTTTGAGTGAAATACAACATTACAACAACTGCCTTATGAAAATGTTGAGCCTTTTCCGGTTGCTTTACCGATCGATTTGAAAGTAAACTTCGTCGATGGTTTCAGCCATTTTTCGCCATGAGTATTTCTCTTTTTCGCTCATGATATTGGTCCTGAATTCATCACCTTTTTCATTTTGATAAAAGTTGAGGATGGCTTGGGCTATCGGTCCGGGTTCAGGCTTCACGGTGTAACCTACTACTCCGTCTTTGACAATTTCGCTCAATCCGCCCACATCGGTAACCAGCATCGGGGTACAAAAATGGTAGGCAATCTGGGTAACACCGCTCTGGGTGGCCGATTTGTAAGGTTGCACCACCATGTCGACGGCTCCGAAATAGTTGGCCACTTCGTTGTCGGCAATAAAATCGGTATGTAAAATAACCGACTCTTCAATTTTATGCTCTTTGATGATTTGCAAATATTTTTGCGATGAGGTGTAAAATTCGCCGGCTACAATTAGTTTGACAGGGAGTTTTTTGATGTCAGGATGGCCCATGGCATGAAGCAACAGGTCGAGCCCTTTGTAGTCGCGTATGAAGCCAAAAAAGAGTAGGTAGCTGAAGTTGGGGTCGAGTCCTAATTTGGCAACAGCGGTTTCGCGGGGTACCATTTTGCCAAAGTTGTCGTAAAGTGGGTGAGGCGTATAGATGGCCGGGACCGATTTTCTAAATTTTCGCAGGTCGTTCAGTACGCTTTTCGACAGGGTAATGAATCCATCGATGGCCGGGACAAAATAACGGGTCAGCATCGCATCGCCTGCATGGCTTTCGTGTGGGATGATGTTGTCGGCAATGGCAATTACGCTGGTGTGGCTGTTCTTTTTGGCCAGACGGGCAATCGTACCCAGTGCAGGGGCCATAAAGGGGGTCCAGTAACGCATAATCAGCAGGTCGGGCTTCAACCGGCTGATTTCCCTGCCTACTTTAATCCAGTTGAAAGGGTTTACCGAGTTGACTTTTTGATAAATCGTCAATCCCTCGGGGGCAGGATCGGTCGAATATTGAGTTTTTCCGGGGAAAAGGAAGTTGGGGTATTGCAGTGTGAAGGTGTAAATAATCAATTCGTTACCCTCTTCAATCAGTGCGCGGGCCATGCGTTCGTTGAAGGTGGCAATCCCTCCGCCCCTGAAGGGCCATGTGGTTCCCAAAAGGATAATTTTCTTTTTCAAAGCAACTCTTTTTCTGCAAATGTAACATGTTTCGATATTCGTTGAAAGAGGCATGAATAATCATAACGGCCGGACGGAATATTCTTTTTGGCCATCTCTGCTGTACGAAAAAAGAAGTTGTTGTTCAAAATTGGGCTGTTGCTGCCATTTTCCGTTTCGAACGATTATCTTTGACCATTCAACTAAAATTTAAATCATACGATATGGACGATCGGCCTTTAATTCTGATTTCCAACGACGACGGGGTTTACGCCAAAGGGTTGACTGAACTGATTGAAGTGATGCAACTTTTTGGTGACATTGTGGTGGTGGCACCCGATAGCCACCGTTCAGGGATGTCACATGCCATTACTGTCGACAGGCCACTACGGGTAACCAA
>CAYOJD010000036.1:23698-25216 GCA_964404205.1 uncultured Prolixibacteraceae bacterium | reverse complement strand
CTTTTAAAACCCACCGGGCCTTGTCCTTTTCGCCGGGCAACAATTCTAAAGTTGCATCACCTGATTTGGATTTTGTTGTTTCACGAAAAAGAATGTTCAATTTATTTTCATCACCAAACCTACTAATTATTCCGGTCATACTTTTTTTATCAGATAAAATAGTGTTTTCAATTTCTTTCTCACCAATAGTAAATTGGTGCCAACCTTTTAAAGCATCAGCATTTATAGTGGCATTATCTGATTTCAACTTCATCTTTTCTTTCTCAAAAACAATAATAAATAAAGTATCACCTGAAATCCATTGCCAGCGACCAACAAACTTATTTATTTTATCATTTTTAATGTAATCTCCATCATTAATCTCATTCTGAGAAAAAGAAAGATTTGAAATCAGCATAACGGATGATAATATCATCAAGAAAATTAACTTGTTCATAACGCACCTTTTATTAATTATCGCAATTTGATTTTGTAAACCGTCTGTTGCCCGATTAGGGCAACGATTATTTGCGTTATTAAAGCCAGTCGCAGCACAAGAAAAACCATCTGTGATAGTGGAATTCAGATTAGGTTTTACCCAGGTTCAGAACCCGACAAACGATTAAGTATAAATTTTTATTTCAAGGATGTAGGCTTTTTGCCGCGAAGGATGCTTAATCTGTTTTGGATTGATTGAGAATAAAACAACCATCTTACACTCGACCGGCTTACCATTAAAAATAGCGGGCAAAAATTGCCATTCGTAATCCTGAAACCGACTCTCGAAGTATTTTTTGAAATACTTATTTGTTATCTCGTCACTATTAATATTGCTGACCTTTCCATCGGTGCCAATAACATAAGTGCCGGAAAATGAATATGGCTTAGTACTGCCAAGCATCTCCTTCGGAATGTGAAAGTCGGAAACAAACCGTATTTTCATTTCGTTGTAATATCCAATCAACAGAGGTGGCCGCTCCACTTTAGCCGGTGCAAAATTGCCATCTCCCGTACCAACCAGAAAAGTATCACTGTGACAAACCATCGGGTGTATCCAGGCACAACTGTCGGCTGTATAGTCATATTGAATAATGATAGAACCGTCATTTTTGAGGTAATTCCACCGGCCGGTTTTGACCCCATCCCTGTATTGTCCCAATACCAAAGTATCGGCTTGCATATTCGACAACACCACGTAACTGCCGTTCTTTACTTTGGTATCGTCGCTTATCTGGTATATCTCAGTAACCATAGAGCCTATTTTGATTTTTTTATTAACCTCCTGAGACCAAAGTATCCCCGGAAGCATCAGGAGCAGAAAAACAAGTTTTTTCATTTTGTCAGTTTTGATAAATATACTATTAATAGGATTCAGCATGAATTTGTTACCAGATTTTAACATCTTTTTTCAAGAAAACTGAACTATTTTTTTTCGACGCCCAACTTTATACCTTTGCGCTGCGATGGAACCTTTTACCGACGATTATTTTATGAAACGGGCGCTGGCCGAAGCGCAGCAGGCTTTCGCCGAAGGCGAGG